>NZ_AENZ01000055.1:0-3462 GCF_000183485.2 Alistipes sp. HGB5
GACGCTGCGATGCTGGAAAAGGCTTCGCAGAACTATAAAAACCTCTTCGATCCCGAAACGCGCCTGATGCGGGGCCGCAATGCCGACGGGACGTTCCAGACGCCCTTCAGCCCCTACAAGTGGGGCGACGCCTTCACCGAGGGAAACGCGTGGCACTACACATGGTCGGTGTTCCACGATGTCGAGGGACTGATCGACCTGATGGGAGGACACAAAGGATTCACGCGGATGCTCGACTCGGTCTTCGTCGTGCCGCCCGTCTACGACGACAGCTACTACGGGTTCCGCATCCACGAAATTACCGAAATGCAGGTGGCCGACATGGGCAACTACGCCCACGGAAACCAGCCCGCGCAGCACATGATCTACCTCTACGACTACGCCGGGCAACCCCGTAAGGCGCAGTGGTGGGTTCGTGAGGTCATGGATCGCCTCTACTCGGCCAAGCCCGACGGTTACTGCGGCGACGAGGACAACGGGCAGACTTCGGCATGGTATGTATTCTCGGCTTTGGGATTCTATCCCGTATGTCCCGCCTCGGACGAATATGCAGCAGGATCGCCGCTGTTCAAGAAAGCGACCATCCGCCTCGAAAACGGAAAGACCGTGGAAATCGAAGCCCCGGAGAACTCTCCGGAAAACAGGTATGTCGGAAAGATGCGAATCAACGGCCAAGTCTCCCAACGACCGTTCATTGAATACGCCGAAATCGAAGATGGAGCGAAGATACTCTTTGACATGCAGGTTCGAAAGTGATGTTTGTCTCTAAGAATATGAATCTTGCGGACTCCATATTGACAATGGTGTAGATAATAAAATTACAATAAACCGGAACGTAATGTTCCGGTTTATTTTCTATGAAACATGTCCGAAAAGGTGACGGTCTAAAAGCAATTCCAAATTTACAAAGCTGTTCCAGGTTCACTCAAACTCACCCTTGCATAGATATTGGCCGGATCATTCTTTTCTCTATAATAGCTTACACCATATACCTTGTTACATTCCATTCCGATCTCATATAACCAATCATCCAAAGTATAATCCCGATAGAATTCAGAGTTCAGATTCTCCTGCCCATCCGGATTCAATATTTTCTCAATATCCGCACGGCTAAACTTACCTGCCTCGATCCATATCCAAGCGTTTACAAACTCTCCGACTCGGGGAAGAAAGGGGTAATTCCAATCTACATCAACTTCGAGCCAATCTCTAAAATAACGATGTTCCATGCTAAACTTGATATGTGCGCCCATAATGTAGATTTTGAAGTGTGAGTGCCAAATACGTAATACAAATATAGGATTTTTACATCACTCTGCAAATGCTATCGAATTCAGTTTGGCTTATTCTTGGAAATGCAGTTTTATTTCAATGCGGCACAATATGTTGAGAATCTGAATATTTTTTTATCATGAAACAAGGCTGTGATAAGGCTGCAGTTGTGCTGTCTACTTGTTGCAATGACATTAATCTTAACGGACTTAGCTCTGAAGTGTAGAGTAAACTGTCATTCGTCCTGTCTGCCGTTGTTGCAGACCGATTTTGATATTGCTCAAAATCCTGAATTCAGACGAATACTCCCAACCATGCGAAATCTCAATTACATTATCTGCGAAATCTTCGTTTTTTGCGATGTTGTATTTGGCGTTGCTGTTCTTCATAAGCCTGCGTGTCGGCCAAATCCAATACCGTATCGACAATGCCGGTTAACGGATTTACCGCGTGGCTTCGTTGTTTGTGCTGCTGTTCCGTGTGTTGTTCTGCGACTTGTTGCGCTTGTTTCGGAGCCGGATACAATTCATTGAAAGCATTTGCCGAGAACTCTTTTCCCAGTAGCGAACCGTTGGCAACGATGCCTGCGTTGTGGTCGATGAAGGTCGCACCGTAAATCCTTCCCACGGGATTTATGCGGAACACGACATCGATACCGTCCGCTTTCAACAGTTGCCGAAACTCTTCCCTTGTATTGTCCGGGCTCATGGCGTCTTTGACTGTTTGCCGCAGCCGGTCGAGTGTCCCGTCCTGCTTCAACGCGCTCTTCGACCGCTCATAATACTTTTGAAGGGCCTTATAGCCGACATCTTTTCCGATACGGCTCGATTTGAACGGCGTGCCGATACCGTAGCCATCGTCGGTCATGGCACCGTAAATCACTCCGGCATAGTCCCGTCCGTCGACGGTTCCCGTACGTTCCTCGACCGAAACATTGAGCAGCTCCAACAGGGTGCGGAATTCTCCATACGACGAGCATTTGTAATTTCGCAGACACGACCGGGCGACGGACGAAATCTGTTGCTTGACATTCCCCTCGGAATAATTCACCTTCCGCAGGCCCTCCCTGTCCGTCAGTCCCTGTCCCTTGACGCTCGGATGCAGACCGTATTTCCGCTCCAAGTCACGCAGAATCTCCATCGAGCGCCGGGCCTCGAAATCGTGCGGGAGTTTGCGGCCCTGCTCATCGACACGCAGTGACACGATATGGAGATGCTCTCTGGAAATGTCCTTGTGCTTGAAAACGATATAAGGCTGTTCGCCGTAACCCATGCGTTCCATGTACTCACAGGCGATTTTCCGGAGCTGTTCGTCTGTCAGCCTGTCCTCCGGTGAAGGGTTCAGCGAGGCATGGAAAACCGTGTTCGTAGTCCTGCGGTTGGCTTCGAGATACGGCATGAAGCTCTCCATGCAGGCGTCAATGTCAAGGCGTCCGCATTTATCGTATGGTTCGAGCATCTTCTGCCAGAGGAGCACTTCGGCTTCATCCTTATCCACTTTCTCCTTGTTGTAATACAACGCTCCGCCGGGCGAGGAACCCGATCTTATATTCGCAACCATTCCTTAGTCTGTTTTGCGAGGTTGAGAATCTCGATACTCAGAGCCTTTAATTCTCTCGTTCGCTGTTCCAAAGCAGCGATCTGATGCGGGATCGCGATGTTGGAAAAGTGCGAATTGATGACCTTTACAATCTGATTATAGTTGTTGGCGAGTTTCTGAAACTGGAAATAAAAGTCATTCAGACGAGCAATAAACTGCACTTTGGAAGGGTCACGTTTAACGACAACGAACTCCTCGGCGAAGATGCGTTTTACGATAAACCGGCTGCGGTTATGTTCCAATCCTGCCTTACAAAGCATCTGCTTAAAGCGGATATTCTCTTCCGTGGTGAGTTTGAAATTATACCTGTGGACTCTGGGATCTGTCGTTGTCGGGCGTCCGATCCTCTTTTTCGTGGTTGTCATCAGTCTGGTAGTTTAAGTGGCGTGACTCGGGAACGCCACCCAGCCTCGCAGAGCGAGCACCTTTCGTATGCCGAAAAGTTTTTCGGCATACAAAGGTACAGCTCGCTGTTGTCTGGCGACAACAAAAATCCGCGCCGGAGAATCTCTGAGAGAAGTTTTGAAAATCCTCTGTTACGGTTTCCATAGCCGGGTCGGTTCCCGGTGCAATATTACAACCGTTTCGGGG
>NZ_AENZ01000054.1:0-5802 GCF_000183485.2 Alistipes sp. HGB5
TCACCGCCAGTCGCTCACGGTGGGAACCTTGTCGTTGGCCGGGACCCTCGACGGGCCTATCAAACGCGATAAGGGTTCCTACCTCATTTCAGCACGTTACTTCTTTCCCGAAGCGGTGCTTGCAATCGTCGATAACGCTGTCCGCTACGGCTTCTACGACGTGACGGGGAAACTGACTTACGACATTCACCGAAATCATACGCTTTCGCTCGGAATCTATTCCGGCGACGACCACATGAAGAACAAGGAAGATCACGCAGAAAACGGGTTCGGCTGGGGCAATACTACGGCATCCCTGCGGCTGGAATCGCGTTGGAATGATAATCTGCGCTCCTCGGTGGTGGCCTACTATACCTACCTGCAAAACCGTCAGGAAACAGAATTTAAAGACGACGGTTTCAGTAATTGGGGCAAAACGACTTTCAAAACCCACGAGTTCGGAGCACGCATGACGTTCGACCAACGGCTTTCGCATATCTGGACGCTGGAGTACGGAGCTACGTTTTCGCACCAGCGGTTCGAACCGATGCACACGAAAAAGCATCATCAACGGACAGCACAAGGACCGCGGCTATTCTTCCGAGCAGCTTGTTTCGGGGCGCTGTTCCTGAACAACCGCTTTCAATGGGGAGGCTGGCGGGCCGACGTGGGTGTGCGGGGCGCGGTCTATGACAATTCGGAGCAGACAAGATATGCCGTAGAGCCGCGTGCGCAACTATCCTATGATTTTGGCCGCGACAATTCGGTCTGGCTTTCGGGGACGATAAATTCACAGGCGCTTGTTCAATTCAACCGCTATTACTACTCGATGCCGATTGACTTCTGGACCCCGTTTCGGGACGGCAGGTTACAACACGCATGGCAGGTATCGCTCGGCGGACGTGCGAAGCTGCACGAAAACCTGACCCTTTCGGTAGAGGGCTATTATAAACGAATGCGCAACCTGCCGCTGATCTACGACAGCGACGATTTCCTGCTGGGCAACGGCGGCTTCATTTACGGCACGGGACGAGCGTTCGGCATTGAAGCAATGCTCCAGTACCAGACCGAACGTCTGAGCCTGACGGCTTCCTATACCTATACCGATTCCCGCCGCCGCTCGGACGGCGTAACCTACCCGTTTGAGTATGACGTACCGCACGATTTCAATGCGTTCGTCAGCTACGACGTGGTGAAGCGGCCGGGCCGAAAACATACCTTTTCACTCAATGTTGCATGGCGTTCCGGGCTTCCGTATCGCCTGACGAACGAAAGCTATCCGGATACGGACGGTAATCCGATCATCGGCATTACGGCCTATCCCACGATGCGGATGCACAACTATTTCCGCGCCGATGTCAGCTACAACATGGAGCGCCGCAAGCGCAACGGCGTGCGCAACTGGCAGTTCTCGATCATCAACGCCACATGGCACAAGAACCCCGTGAGCATTTACCCTTACCGGGGCAGCTATAAGGCAACGGTGCTGATACCTATCATGCCGTCGGTTTCATATACCCGCACGTTCGGAAAATGATCGTGTCCACAATATTCAAAACGCCAATTTCCAAACCTCAAAATAACTTTTAACCCTTAAAATTTTGTCTTATGAAAAAAAACGATCTTCACCATTCTGTTTGTTCTTTCAGTTACGATTAACTGCTTGGCCCAAATGACCTACAAGGACGGCAAACTCACCGTAGGACGAGGTATGTATAAAACCTATACGACGAGCTGGGCGGGATGGGCGCACTATTGGGGGTCCACGGACCAGAACGGTATCAAAATGCACATTCATGCAGCCGATCCCCGTATGTCTACTACAACCAATAAACTTGTGTTTTTGGATAGCGACAGGTCCTTGTATATCGACCTTTATTGCCGCACGATGTATCAGACTTCGGATGAAAAACTGAAAACCAATATTCGCTCATTGAAAACGACACCCGTTTCCCGGTCTGCTTTTTCCATTAACATAGCGACTGCACAATCTAACCCGTCAACGAATATGGTGCTGAAATTGAATCCCGTGAAATATCATTGGAGGGATGAAAGCGAATACGAAAGATTCAATATTCGTCCCGTGCAAAGCGGTGTGGAGGAATACGGTTTTTTGGCGCAGGAATTAGAAGCTATCATTCCCGGAGCAGTCGCCATGACAGAAGAGGGCGACCGCCTTGTCAATTATTCCGCCCTTATCCCGATTCTGACGGGCGCCATTCAGGAATTAACCGCGCGCGTCGCTGCATTGGAAAGTCAATTAAAAGCCGCCGGGAAATAGGAAATCATTGAATTTTGACGGAATTACATAAAACTGTTTTATGAAGAAAATATATTCGGTGATATTATTATTGGCTGTGATGCTGTCCTCTTGTACCAAAGACGAAACAGACATTATGACCGATGATAATTCCAACGCGCCGGCACTCGCAAAAACCCGTTCGGATGGAAGTGATATGGTAGAATATGAACTTTTACCGAATCCGTACACGGTTGATGTCATACAGGGAGTTTACGATTCGTATAATGTTTCTAAAACTATTGAACCGACGGATTTGTACGTCAGATTCTTACCGCAGGACAGTTTACAACTTATTGCCCTGAAAAACGATTATGACCTCGAACTGTTCGACTATCCGCTCAATATCGAACTTCCGGAAGATGCGGTTTATCAAGACCCGACTATTCCGGAGGGTAGTTTTACTTGGTTGTATACAACCGTAAAGCCAGACTTCGCATTTCCCAAAGAAATACCTTATGAGGTGATTGAAGAATGCTATATTCCGGCAGAAGATGAAACAATCTCACCCACTCGCGGGGGTATTATAAATGTGGAGGAAGCTGCTTTTTTAAGTCTTGGCTACCCCCTTGAAGAACAGGAACCGGAAACTCGCGGAAAACGCAGACCGGAGGGAACTATCAGAGTTTACGATGATTATGCAGGTACTTTTGTTCCGGTAAAAGGAGTTAAAATCAGATGCCATAGATTTATTAAATGGTCTACGACATTTACGGACGAAAGCGGCCATTATACAATGGACAGCAAATTCAGATTCGGACCGCATTACGCGATTGTTTTTGACAACAGGAAAGGTTTTGACATCTGGGGTAATTGGGGGCCGATTGCACGGGCCAATCTTAATATGGGTTGGCATAGTAACCGAGGACACTCACGCGATATAAATGCTGGAAGTTTTGCTTGGGATTGGGCGGCTGTTAATAATGCAACCTACGATTACTATAAAATGTGCGAAGAAACAGGAATTGCCAAACCGCCCCGTAATCTTAAAATTTGGGTTTTCAAACGCTGGACGACATCCTCGACACCTATGTTGCGCCGAATCGTACATCCTATTGGGTATAACGGTAATTCATCGTGGAAAAACTTTTTTATCAATATCGGTTACGGTACTCTTGCAACGGTGCTGAATCAAATGCTAAAAAAGGTTCTACCTGATATTACGATAGGAACAGGTGGACACTCTTACCGGAAGGTTTATGACGTTGTAAATCACGAGTTGTCCCACGCCAGTCATTTCAGTCAAGTAGGAAGTGCGCATTGGGCGAAGTATATCAGCTATATTATGACATACGGTTCTTATGGAAACGGGACGGGTAAGAATGCAGAACTTTGTGGAATTGGTGAAATGTGGGGTTACTCAATGGGACATATCCGGGCCTATGAAAAATACAATCCGTCAGGTCTTTTGGATGATTATCCGGATGTGCATACTTGGCTTAAACCTCATGTGTTTTGGGACCTGCAAAGGGATAAAGTATTAACTAAGAAGCAGATATATGATTGTTTGGTCGTTGGGGTCGATACCTATGACAGATTAGTCGCAAAAATGTACGAAAAATATCCCGAAAAGGCTGATGAGATCGAAAAGGCATTTACGGACAACGGGATTACCCCGAATGTCCCCAAACCTGATACCGGAGATTTGACGCATGATGCCTTTTATACCGACAAAACGGTTTCTTCGTCTTTCGTTTTTTCAGGGAATAATATTCTTACGCGGAATGTTACTGTAACGAATAGTGCGAAACTGACCTTTCGGGCCAACAAGTCTGTTACTATAAACTCTCCGTTTACAATTAATCAAGGCGCGCAGCTTGAAATAACTTGCGGTAATTAATATATTTAACAGGTTCAGGGACATTGTTCCCTGAACCTTTGTATCTTTACACGAAAACTATGGTCTATGAAAAAAATAATTTTTGCTGTTATCAGCCTTACTTTGTTCGTATCATGCAGAATATTCCATACTACCGAGCCGACCAATAGTGCACATTGGTACGTAAAAAATATGACTTGGAAACCAATTGTAATTAAGAAGCGTGATTTCAGGACGGAACGGCTATTGAATCCGGGAGATTCTATATCTGTTTTTCATAGATTACCTATGCAAAAATTGGGATTTCCCTCTTTTGATCTATTTTATGAATTATGGAACGTGAACGGGAATGGGGTGGAACAAAATCTGGATGTCCTGTCAGAAAATGGGCAATTACTTAAAACTTGGAAAATTTCGGATAAAAATGATCCGTCAGTAAGAATATTCCAAGAAACTTCATGGAGATTTTATCAAAAACCACAACTCCAACATGTATCTACTTGTGAGGTTGCATGGGTTTTTGACATTCTCCCCGCAGATATTGAGTAGTTCACAAATGCCATGAGTTTGTAATAAATTAAAATCAATCTATTTTGAAAAAAATATTCGTCCTATGTATAATCATTCTGGGTGGTGTCTCATGTGATCCACCTGAGCATTTAAAGACTCATTATACCTACTGGTATGTGAAAAACGCAACTAATAAACCAATAAGTATAACAACTGTTCCCGGACATTTAATGTCGATATTAACAATTATTTCGGGTGATTCCGTCTGTTTTCATTCATTTTGTCCTCCGCAACATTGGGGTATTCCGTCTTTCAACGGCTTATATGACATTTGGAAAAAAACAGCGGTCCAAGATCAGCATACTGATATTCTTTCGAATGAAGGGAGCTTATTAAAGAGTTGGAATTATGCAGACCGAGACGCAGAGGGGCGGCAGTTCTTTAATGAATCTTACTGGCGGTTATATACGAAAAAATATAGTCATAGCGATGAATTAAACTTTGCATGGGTTTTTGACATTCTCCCCGCAGATATTGAGTAGAATGCCATGAAAAAGATTGCTTTCATATTTGCGATTACACTAATTAGCATATCATGCGACCCGAAGAAATGGGTGGCTACGCATGCAACTTCATGGTATGCAAAAAACAATACCGATCAGATTCTAATTATTACTACGTCACCGTTCATTGATACTGATGCTGTTGTTGACCCCGGAGATTCGGTATTAGTTCATAGCTTCAGTCCGTTTCAATATTTAGGAGAACCCACTTTTGACACATTTTACGATGCGTGGAACGGTAAGCCGGAACAAGAATGGTGTATAAGTATCTGTTCCAAAGATGGCCAATTACTGAAAATATGGAAATATATAGACCGGAACGCAGAGGGCAGACAATTCTTCAATGAATCTTATTGGCGGCTATATACGAAAAAATATAGTAATAGCGATCAATTAAACCTCTCGTGGGTTTTTAATATTCTACCGGAGGATATTGCTACTTTGTAGCCCCCTCCGTTGATGACGCACACTTCACATTAGCAACAGGCCGGAATAAATGTTCCGGCCTGTTCATTTAGCGTGATATAGTCCGTTTTCGCCGTGGCTTTCGCTTGCGTGAAAGATTTCGGCGCATGGCTTCGAACTCCTCCTGCGACATGGGACCGTCCTCGGTGATCTGTCCCAGCAGGTCG
>NZ_AENZ01000053.1:0-1763 GCF_000183485.2 Alistipes sp. HGB5
CAACTGCCCGCGTTAGTATAATGTAAATTGTTCATAATCAATACGCGAGGCCCGTCTCCGGCCAAATCTGCCAATTGCAGTCTAATTAATTGATAACCAAACGTCTGTCTCACAACAGGACGTTGTATCGGTTGCACATCTGTTACTACAGCGTAACCCTTCCGAATACGACAACAAGGGGAAAATAAGCTATTTAGACTCAATCCTGCGTCATATGGTTGTTACTTAATCATTACCTTTAAAGCGGTTTGTGTATTGTATAGGTTAATGAAAAAGGTTGTTAAAAACAATGAGAAACACGTTCAAGGTTCTATTCTACATCAAGAAGAATGCGCCTCTGCGGAACGGTTGGGCCCCGATCATGGGACGCATCACGATCAACGGACAGCGGACGCAATTTTCCACACGGCTCTCGGTCACTCCCGCCAGTTGGGACACCGCACAGGGGCGGGTCTGCGGACGGAGCAACATGGCCGTCCAAATCAACGAAAAGCTGGCCAATATCCGATTTCACATCGAGAGATGCTACAACAAGCTCTTTTACGAGCAGGCCTTCGTTACTCCGGTGATGGTCAAAGAGATGTATTTCGGCGGCAATCACAAGCAGGAGACCGTGGTCGCCTTCTTCAAGCAGCACAACGACGAATTCAAACGCATGGTCGGCGTCAGCCGCAGCATGACCACATATTATAAATATAGGTGTGTATGCCGGCATCTGGCGGATTTCGTCTGGGACAAGTACAACCGGAAGGATTTAATGTTCAAGGAACTCAACCGCGAATTCCTTACGGGCTTTCATTCCTACATAGCGCAGGAGTGCGCCCATAAGAAAAATACCACGTGGATCTACATGATCGCCCTCAAACACATCCTGATGCTGGCCCGCAGCAAAGGCTATATGAACAAGGATCTGTTTGCAAATTACAAATTACAAAGCGAATTCGTAACGCGCAATTACCTCTCCATGAGCGAGATCAACAAACTGATGCAGTACGAGGGCGACACTCCCACCTTACAACTTATCCGGGATGCCTTTCTGTTCAGCTGTTTCACCGGCTTGTCTTATATCGACATGAAGGACCTTACGCTGGAAAATATCCAGCAGGTGAATAAACAGTTGTGGATCAGTACGACGCGCCGCAAAACGGGTTCCGAAGTAAACGTCCGGCTGTTCGAAGTGCCTTACAACATTCTGCTCAAGCACAGGCCGATGACCCGGACCAAGCGAATCTTCGACCTTCCGAGCAACGGCTGGTGCAATGCCTGTCTCGACAAAATCATGTCCGAAATAGGCATTATGAAACAGATTACATTCCATTCGGCCCGCCATACCTTCGCCACGACGATCACCCTGTCGCAGGGCGTAGCTATCGAGACGATCAGCAAGCTGCTGGGACATAGAAACATACGAACTACGCAGATTTATGCCACCATTACGCACTCGCAGCTCGACGGCGAAATGGAACGTCTGTCGAAGCGAATCAACTCCCTTTACCGCAATTTGCTTCCTCCGGATGCACCCGAAGCCGGCACAAAGCTCATCTAAGCGCCGTCATCCGCCCCTTGCGCCCCTTCCCGGAGGGAAAATCACCGGAAATCACCGAAAAGACCGAAAACCGGCGGTTACAATCTGTAACCAGCCCGACACTTTGCCGGGAAAACTGTAAGTGGCGGACGTTAATCCGCAGAATATGTGTAATAGTAGTAAATTATTTTAAAAATTTATTTGTATATGAATCACCAAACGTTTATCTTTGCTAGTG
>NZ_AENZ01000052.1:0-223431 GCF_000183485.2 Alistipes sp. HGB5
GTTTTCAAATGAATCGAGGTAGATTTGTGTAGTCGATAAGTCAGAGTGCCCCAGCGATTCAGATATGAGTGCTACGCTCACACCTGACCTCTTTAAGACGGTGGCGAACGTGTGCCGAGCGACATAGGTAGTTAATGGCATTTCCAATCCTATCTGTTCACCCAGCATCTTCAACTCTCGATTGACTTTCCTCAGAACCTTGTGCGTTCGGTTGAAAATCTGCTGTGCCGTCTTGTGTTCCGAGCGGTCGAGAATGGGGAAGATATAATCTTCCTGTGCATGGTTGGCCTTGCTGTATTTTTCGATAATCCGCATGGCGTTCGGTACAAGTTGAAAGGATAATAATTTCTGTGTTTTATGGCGGGAGTAGTAAATCCTGCCGTCCACAATATCGCAGTGACGCAGGGTAGCCATATCCGTAAAATTAATGCCTGCCGTGTAGTAGGAGAACAGAAATATGTCTCGTGCAAACTCGGCATAGTTCGTCCGATAATTGGGGGCTATCTCCAATGCAACGAGTTCCTGTATATCCTCTTTCGTGATGGCTCGTTTCCTCGTCCGTGTCCATAGGCTACCGACCTTGTATTTGGTGAATGGGGTAGTTTTAGGCACGAATAAACCCTCGGCGAGTGCCTTGTTATAGGCGGCCTTAAAGATGGCGTATTTTGTGGCTATGCTGTTGTTTGTGTTGCCCTCTTTACGCAGGAACAGTTCAAAATCGTGAAGATATGCAAGGTCTATTTCGTCAAATCGGATATTCAGCGACCTAAATTGCGACAAACGGGATAACAACGAGCGATGTTTGGATGCCGAGCCGTATTTGCCGAGTGTTTCCAGCCGTTCGATGGTCTGTTTCAGATATTCGCCGACCGTGCAGTTGATTTTCCGCCCGTTGGTTTCTAAAAGATTGTCGAGGGTTACATCGACCTCTAACGCTTCAAGACGTTTGATTTTGCGGCGGAGTTCGTCGATTTTGGTGTCGATGCGGAGTTGTAACGCCTGCAATTCAGGAGTTTCGGTCTTAATGCGTTGATTTTCAAAGTCCCAATCGTCAATGTTTAGTGTTACGCCCGTACTGATAAATTTGTTTTTCCGAGTTTGTGTTAAACGCAGATGGACGGGCGCGGCGTTTTGGCTGTTCAGTCTGTCTTTACGAAAGACAGTGTTAATGCTGATATTCATTTGTTTGCATTGTTGCGCAAACAAGTTTAACCAACCGATTTTGTGTATAACAAAGTGTATAACATTTCCCCGAAAAGGCCCTCTTTCCCGCCCGAAAATGCCCGACGACAAGGCAGGCACACAAAAACAAAAAGACCGATAATCATTGATTATCAGTCTTTTGCTTTGTACCCCCTCAGGGGCTCGAACCCTGGACCCCAACATTAAGAGTGTCGTGCTCTACCAACTGAGCTAAAGAGGCATCAATCGTTATCCGATTGCGAGTGCAAAATTAGTGATAATTTTTATTATTGCAAAAAAATCCTGAAAAATTTTCAGGATTTTTTTTCGCATATCCGCCGACGGACCTGATGCAGATGCGTTTTCGGGTCGTTTCGGATTATTCCAGTTTCAAACCGTCGCTGTTCCACTCGCCTGCAGCGTCGGGATAAATGAAGGGCCGGGTCTCGCTGAACTTCTTCATATTCAGATAACTCTCATAGAGATTGATGCCGTTGGCCGATTTCGTTGCCAGCGAGAAGGCGATTACCGACGGGTGGCGCTTCGAAGTGTGATAGCTGTCTTCGGTCCGTTCGACGTAGGCGTTCTGCCAAGCGGGATCGTTCGACGGGTTGCCCCCGATGCGACGCGATTCGCCGCTGCTGCGGGTGTCGATCGGAGCCTGCGGGATCACATACATGCCCATCGTGTCGCAAACAGCATACAGCGCCGGCGACACGGGCCCCGGCAGGAGCCTGAGGGTGTTGAATCCCTGCTCACGGAGCTTGGCTATCTCCTCCGCCGGGAACTGGGGCGGAACCTCGCGCGTGCGGAGTGCGACGGGATTGCCGTTTACCGCCAGCTGCCCGTTGCGCAGTTCGACGGTGCGGAATCCGAGCGGCAGTTCGATGTACTCCATGTAGCGGCCTTCGTGCTGGGTTTTTACGCGCAGCGTGTATTGCGTCGGCCGTCCGGGGTTCCACAACATGCTGTCTGGAATGCGGGCCAGAAAGCGCACGGTGTCCTCGCGGCGCATGTCGAGTGTGACGTCCTTGTATCCGATGGCGGCATTGGAGCCTGCCGGAGTGAGCAGTTCATAGTGGATGCGCGAAGTGCGCGGATTGAGGGACTCGGTTTTAACGACGAGGGCGATTTCAGCCATGACCTTGTCGTTCTCCTCGCTGCTGCGCCACGATTTGGTCAGTACGTCGCGTACGCGCAGCGTGGGCTGGCTCATGACCCATGCAGGACCTATTGCCGGGGCCGGATCGCTTTTCCAGCTTTCGAGACGCGCCACCTGCGACGGAGCGCTGACGACGATTTCCAGCGTGTTGCGGCCCTCCTGCGCATGGCGCGTGAGGTTGAATTCCGCCGGAGCGCTGCAGTCGCTGTCATAGGCCACGGCTTTGCCGTTCACGCGCACTTCGTAATCGGCCGAAGCCCATCCCAAATGGAAGAATACCTGCCGGTTGGCCCATGCGAACGGCACGGTGAACTCGGTCGAGAAAACGTTGCCTTTTTGCGTCCAGTCCGCCAGACGGGTGAAGTAACGGGTGTCGCCCGCAAAGGCTGCGGCCGCTTCCTGCGCCGTGGGGTAGGCGATCACTTCGCCGCGCGGCAACTCGCGGCCGTAGGTCGGAATATACTCCTGCGCCGCCAGCGTGCAGCACGAGAAGAGTGCTATGATCGAAAGAATACTCCTCATATATTCGCTTTTTTAACCTTCATTTTCGCCGCCCGGCGAAACGAGTTTCTCTGCTCGGCTCCCGCTTAACGAAAATGTTCGTATATTTGTGCAGGTCAAAGATAGTAAATTTTCCGGAACTAAAGATGTCAGAACTTCCCAAACTCAACTTTCCTGCCATCCGGCTGCGTGCCCGCCGCCGCGGTGAGCAGGTTGAAGTGTGGGACGACCTGCGGGGAATTTACCTCGTGCTGACGCCTGAAGAGTGGGTGCGGCGTCATCTGATCGCCTACCTCGTGTCGCACTGCGGGGTGCTGCCTAAACGCATCGTGCAGGAGTATGCCGTGCCGGTCAACGGACAGCCGCAGCGCGCCGACGTCGTTGTGGTCGGCGACGGCGCCGAACCGCTGGTGCTGGCCGAATGCAAGGCCCCGGAGATACGGATCGACGAACGGACCCTTTCGCAGGCCGTGCGTTACAATTCGGTGCTGGGGGCGCAGTTCGTCATTCTGACCAACGGCCGGAGACACTATTGCTGCGAGTACCGCGACGGCCGGTATGTCCAACTGGCGGGATTCCCGGACTTCGCGGCTTTATAGATTCTTGAAATTGGCGTCGATATAACGCTGAAAGCTCTCCTTGTAATTCTCCCCGATGGGCACGTACTCCGTGTCGCTCAGAAACACGCGGCCGCGGACGTAGCCTTTGATGCAGCGCAGATTCACGATGTAGGAGCGGTGTACGCGCATGAACATCTCCGACGGGAGCGCCGTCTCCATGTTCTTGAGACGGAACAGGGTGGTGATCGTCGAGCCGTCGGCCAGATGCATGCGCACGTATTCGCCTTCGCTTTCGAGATAGACGATGTCGCTGATTTTCACCAGCGATACCTTGTAGTCCGCCTTCACCGAGATATACTCCTTGTCTTTGGGCAGCGCCTCCGGAACGGGTTCCGATGCGTCGGCCGGTCGCTGGTTGTGGCGCAGTTCGTAGAGCGAGTTGGCCTTGCCCGCCGAACGACTGAAGTCGGCGAAGCTGAACGGCTTGAGCAGGTAATCCACCGCGTCGAGCTTGAACCCTTCGACGGCGTATTCCGAGTAGGCGGTGGTGAAGATCACCATCGGCCTTTCGACCAGCGAACGGACGAACTCCACGCCGCTCAGGTCGGGCATGTTGATATCTACGAAGATCAGGTCGGCATGCTGTCCGGCGAGAAACTGCTGGGCTTCGAGTGCGTTGTTGCACGAAGCGGTAAGCTCCAGATAAGGAATCTTCCGTATGTAACTTTCGATCTGACGCAGAGCCAGCGGCTCGTCGTCAATGGCGATACACTTAAGCATTGAGGGTCGGTATTACGAGTTTTACGGTGTATGTCGTAGGGTTTTCTTCTATGTCGAGCGCGTAGTTCCGGGGGCCGTAGATCAGTTCCAGACGCTTGCGGACATTGTCCAGTCCGATTCCGGCGCTGTGTCTTTCGCCTTTCTGCGTGTGGCGGCTGTTGCTGATCGTGCCGGTGACCTTGCCGTCGGCGTAATCGACGTGCATGTGGATGAACGACGGGTTGTTGTAGCTCACGCCGTGCTTGAATGCGTTCTCCACGAAGACGATCAGCAGCAGCGGCGGAATGGAGACCTGCGTCGGCAGGTCGTGCGGATACTCCACCCGGATGTCCACGTCGTTGGTGTAGCGGATGCGCATCAGCCCGATGTAATTCTGGATGAACTGAATGTCCTTGTTGAGCGAGATGATTTCGCGTCCCGAATCGTAGAGCACGTAGCGCATCATCTTCGAAAGCTCGATCACGGCGTTTTTGGCATATTCCGTGTCGATGTCGATCAGCGCATGGATGTTGTTGAGCGTGTTCATGAAGAAGTGGGGATTGATCTGGTACTTCAGATAATCCATTTCGGCCTGCATGTTCTGCTGTTTGAGCTCCTCCATCTGCTGTTCGTCGCGTATCGACTGGTACATGAGCTTGATGCCCGTATTGGCCCCCGACATGAAAAATCCCAGAATCACGTTCCAGTACATTTCCAGATCGGTGAACGACGCCTTGCGGTGCTCGATGAACTGGTCTTCGGAGAGGTCCGAGAAGAGCAGGCTGTCGGTGATGTGCTGTTCGTAGAAGTCCACGAACCAGAACGTGCCGATGATCAGCGTCAGATTGGTTATCAGATACTTCCAATACTTGTGCTTGAGCATGAACCGCGGCGCGATGACGCTGTTGTGGACGATGAATATGATGAGGTAGGGCGCGATCTTGCGCCATGCGATCAATACGTTTTCCCAGCTGACGTGAAGCTCTGACATCATCAGCGAGTTGAGCACCGGCACCAGAATGATGGCCGACCAGACCATCACATAGAGCAGGTTTTCGCCGATCGTCTGTTTCTTGGTGATTTTCATGCCGTAAAGATAATAAAAAAAAGTTACCCGGATATTCGCGGGTAACTTTCGTAAAAAAGCAGGTAACCGAACTATTAGTGACGCCTCATTGTTGGAATTGGATTCAGTGACTATGAAGAATTTGGGATAGAGAATCCAAAGTATGCGGTTACCTGCTGAGACTTGTTTTATTTGGTCAATAGCGACGGACTGTATAGATAACGTTTGATACTGCGTTTTGGTGTTTTTTCGAACTCTGTCGGATAAATCGCCAGCTCCGAGACCCGTTCGTACGCCGCCAGCAGCGTATTCAGCTCCGTGAGGTTGTTCTGCATGATCTGCGGCAGGTCGTTCTTGTCCACGCCTTCCAGCTCGGCCTGTTCGTAATCGGGGACGACCAGCGCCTTGAGCTTCCCGTTTTCGGTTTCCAGTATGAGCGACTCCAGCACGAGATACATGTTGTTGAGCTTGTCCTCGATCTCCTCCGGGTAGATGTTCTGTCCGCTGCCGGAGAGGATCATCGTCTTCGAACGGCCCCGGATGTAGAGCGTGCCGTCGGGGTCCATCGTGGCCATGTCGCCCGTATGAAGCCACCCGTCGGGTTCGAGGACCTTCTCGGTGTCCTTTTCGTTCTTGTAATATCCCTTCATCACATGCTCGCCGCGGACGATGATTTCGCCCGCTTCGTGCTGCGGGTCGGGCGAGTCGATCTTCACTTCGAGCAGTTCGTGCAGGTAGCGCCCGCACGATCCGGCCTTGAACTCGTTGTCGGGCGTGAAGCTGATGAGCGGCGCGCACTCGGTCATGCCGTAGCCGATGGTGATCGGGAACTTGATCTTCATCAGGAACGCTTCGGTCTCCTGATTCATCGGTGCGCCGCCGACGATGAATATGTCTACGTTGTTGCCGAAGGCCTCCAGCAGTTTTTTGCGGATCACCGAGTAGATGGCCGTGTTGAGCAGCGGAATCTTCACGGCGATCGACATGGGGCCTTTTTCGAGCATCGGCATCACCTGTTTGCGGTAGACCTTTTCGAGAATCATCGGCACGCAGCAGATGACCGTCGGTCTTACGACGCCCATGGCTTCGAGCAGAATCTTGGGCGAAGGAATCTTGCCCAGCAGGGTGATGTGTCCGCCCACGGCCAGCGGCGAAAGGAAGTCGAACGCGCAGCCGTAGGCGTGCGCCAGCGGCAGGAACGACAGCGTGCGCCCGCCTTTGCGGAAATAGAAGGTGCCGGTCTGGGTGTTGATCATCCGCTGGGCGAAAATCACGTTGCCCGTCAGGTTGTTCACCGTGAGCATGACGCCCTTCGAGTATCCCGTGGTTCCCGACGTGTAATTGAGCAGGATCACCTGATCGTTGGGAATTTCGGGGTATTTGATGTCGTTTATGCTGAATCCGCGCGGATATTTCGAGCGGTAATTCTTCAGGATGTCGCGCTGGAACTTGGTGAGCGCCTTGCCGTCGCGTTCGTAAATGGTATGGAAGTCGGTCAGCGAAAAGACGGCTTCGATCTGCCGGATCTGCTCCTCTTCGATATTGTCCCAGAAGTTGTCGCCCAAGAAGAGCATGCGGCTCTCCGAGTGGTTGATGATGTGGATGATGTCGGCGGGGGTGAAATCCTGCAGGATCGGGACGATGACCGCTCCGTATGTGATCGTGGCTATGTAGGTGATGCACCAGCGGGGGTTGTTGCGGCCTATGAGGGCGATTTTGTCGCCCTGCCTGATGCCGGCCTTTTTGAAGAGGAGGTGCAGCTTGGCGACCTCCTTGGCCATCTCGTAATACGAAAAAGTTTCGCCCTTGAAATAATCGGTCAGGGCGGGCATTTCACGATTGTCGCGGAAACTGGTTTCGTATATTTTGATCAGATTCTCCTGTAACATGGTCGCGTCCTAATTGCTGAGCAAAGATAGGCTAAAAAAACGATTTTACCGCCAAATCGCGGCATTTTTTATCCCATATTGCCGATGTTTTGAACCATAGGCCCTGCCGCAGAGCTTTTTGTGCCGTTTTTATTCCTCCTTTTTTTCCGGCTTGGGGGGCTGCTGTTTCACGTGGCGGGGTTTCCAGATGTAGATTTTCGATTCCGTGCCCGCCTTGAGCCTTTCGATGTTCTTGCGGTGCGTGTAGATCAGCAGCACGGCGATGATGAACGAGAACACGACAAACGGAACCAGATGGTTCACTTTCGGCGAAATGAGCGTGAAAATGGGGAAGCTGCACCCTGCGACCATCGAGGCCAGCGATACGTAGTGCGTAATCATCAGCACGAGGAACCAGACGCCGAAGCAGAGCAGCACCAGCGGGGCGTTTACGCCCATGATGGCGCCGACGAGCGTCGCCACGCCCTTGCCGCCGCGGAATCCGGCGAAGATCGGGAAGATATGCCCCAGAACGGCGGCGAATACGGCGATGAAGCGCAGGATGTAGAACCACGTTTCGTTTGCGCCGTCGGCGAAAACGCTGTCGTATTTCATCAGGTCGATGATCGTCACGGCGACGAATCCCTTCAGCACGTCCAGTCCGAAAACGGGCAGGGCCGCGCGTTTGCCCAGCACGCGCAGCATGTTGGTCGTGCCGGCGTTTTTGCTGCCGTGTTCGCGGATGTCGATGCCGTAATATTTTTTGCCGATCCATACGGCGCTCGGAATCGAACCCAGCAGATAGGCGATGATAATCAGGGTCGTGGCGGTGTAATATGTCAGAATCATAGTGACTTTTCCGGGGTTTGTATAATGCAAATATAATAAAAAAAATCGTATTTGCAGTTTCCGGATGAAAAATCCGGCGCAGGGACGCCGGGTTTTCGGAGAATTGCGTTATCTTTGCCTAAAAAATATACCTTTATGAATACAAAGGCTTTGCTGGAGCCGATGGGGTCGTGGGCGTGGTGGCGCTCGTGGTTCCTGATTTTTCTCGGCTGTTCGATCATGGGCGCGGGTTTCGTGCTGTTCGTCAATCCCTACAATTTCGTGCCGGGAGGCGTCTACGGTATGGGTATCGTACTCCACAACATCTTCCCGTCGATTCAGGTCGGTACGTTCGGCTATATGTTCGACGTGCCGCTGATGCTCACCGCGATGCTGGTTTTCGGCGGGCAGTTCGGTACGCGCACGGTGCTGGCTGCGCTCTATACGCCCGGTTTCATGAACATGCTGACGCGGCTGGTCTATCCCGACGCCGCGGCCGTCGAGAGTCTCGATCCGGCGTTGCTGCTGGGGGGACGGCTCGACCTGTCGAACGACCTGCTGCTGACGTGTATCATCGGCGCCGTGGTCATCGGTATCGGGCAGGGCGTCGTCGTGCGCCAGCAGGCGACTACGGGCGGCACGGACATCGTGGCGATGCTGCTGCAGAAGTTTGCCGGCATCAAGTTCTCGACCGGCATCCTGCTCGCCGACGGTTTCGTCGTGCTGTCAGGTCTGGCCGTCATCGGTTTCGGACTGGGTACGGGCGACGCTGCTTCCAACGGCTGGATGCTGACGCTCTATTCGCTCATCACGATCTACATCACCTCGCGCGTGATCGCCTATCTGCTGAACGGCGCGTCGTACGACAAACTGCTGTTCATCATCAGCGACCACCACGAGCAGCTCAAGCGCTTCATCATCGAAGACCTCGACCGCAGCGCCACTTATATCAAGTCGAAAGGCATGTACACCGACGCGCTGCGCGACATGATCTTTTTGGTGGTCAGCCGCAAGGAGGTGCGGCTCGTGCAGCACAAGATCAAGGAGATCGACCCTTCGGCGTTCGTGGTGGTGACCGACGCCTACGAGACTTTCGGCGAGGGCTTCAAGCAGTTCCCCGACAAGAACGAGATTCATGCCGAATAACAGAAACGAAAACGTGGAATTAAGACTCGATACGAATACATTGCGCCCCCTGTCGGGCGCCGGACGCAAACTTTTTGTCGAAACCTACGGCTGCCAGATGAATGTCGGCGACACCGAGATCGTGGTCTCCGTGATGCAGCGCGAAGGGTACGTATATACCGAGCGGATCGACGAGGCGGACGTTATCCTGATCAACACCTGTTCGATCCGCGACAATGCCGAACAGCGCATCTGGGGCCGTCTGGCCGAGATGAAACGCTACCGCCGGGCCAACCCCGGACTGGTCGTGGGCGTCATCGGCTGTATGGCCGAGCGTCTGAAGGAGAAGCTGGTCGAAGGACCGCACGGCGTCGATGTCGTGGCCGGGCCTGACGTCTACCGCGACCTGCCCCGGCTTGTGCGCGAAGCCGAAGCGGGCGGCAAGGGCGTCAATGTCCTGCTCTCGACCGAGGAGACCTATGCCGAGATCGCTCCCGTGCGGCTCGACCGCAACGGCGTAAGCGCCTTCGTCGCCATCATGCGCGGCTGCAACAACTTCTGCTCATACTGCGTGGTGCCCTATACCCGCGGCCGCGAACGCAGCCGCGATCCCGAAACCATTCTCGCGGAGGTCCGGACGCTGTTCGGGAACGGTTACCGCGAGGTGACGCTGCTGGGCCAGAACGTCAACTCCTACCGCTTCGGCGAGGTGGACTTTCCCGGCCTGATGCGCCGCGTGGCCTCCGTCTCGCCGCTGCTGCGCGTGCGTTTCGCCACGTCGCATCCCAAGGACATCAGCGACAGCCTGCTGGAGGTCATGGCCGAAATGCCCAATATCTGCCGTGCGATCCATCTGCCCGCCCAGTCGGGTGCCTCGTCGATGCTCGCGCGCATGAACCGCAAATATACCCGCGAATGGTACCTCGACCGGGTCGCGGCCATCCGCCGCTACCTGCCCGACTGCGCCGTTACGACCGACCTGATCGCCGGATTTTCGGGCGAGACGGAGGAGGAGCACGCCGCGACGCTCTCGCTGATGCGCGAGGTCGGCTACGAGTTCGCCTATATGTTCAAATATTCGGAGCGCCCCGGCACTTACGCGCACAAGCACCTGCCCGACGACGTGCCCGAAGAGGTGAAGTCGGCGCGGCTGGCCGAAATCATCGCCCTGCAGAACGAACTGAGCCGCGCGAGCAACCTGCGCGACGTGGGGCGCGAATTCGAAGTGCTGGTCGAGGGAACGTCCAAGCGCGACGAGAACCAGCTTTCGGGCCGTACCTCGCAGAACAAGGTCGTGGTCTTCGACCGCGGCGGCCACGGCGTCGGCGACTATGTGCGGGTCCGCATCACGGGCTGCACTCCCGCGACGCTTTTCGGAGAAGAAATTTCAGAAGGATAAAATTAAGATACGTAAAATGCGATTTGACGAACTTGAGTTGGAGGATGAGATCCTCGACGGACTCTACGATATGAATTTTCAGGAGATGACTCCGGTGCAGGAACACACGATCCCGGTGATTCTCGAAGGCCGCGACATCATCGGATGCGCGCAGACGGGAACGGGCAAGACGGCGGCCTACACGCTGCCGTTGCTGAACCGGCTGCTGCTCGAAGGCAACGAAGACAATGTGATAAAATCGGTGATCATCGTGCCCACGCGCGAACTGGCGCAGCAGATTGACCAGCAGTTTCAGGGCTTTTCCTATTACCTGCCCATCTCGACCACGGTCGTTTACGGCGGCGGCGACGGCAAGGGCTGGGACGTGCAGAAGCGGGGCATGCTGATGGGGTCGGACGTGGTCATCGCCACTCCCGGCCGCATGATTTCGCATATCCAGAACAGCGGCATCGACCTCTCGCATGTCGAATGCCTGATTCTCGACGAAGCCGACCGCATGCTCGACATGGGTTTCAGCGAGGACATCATGAAGATCGTCTCGTACATGCCAAAGGAGCGGCAGACGATCATGTTCTCGGCGACGCTGCCCCCGAAGATCCGCGAACTGGCCAAGACCATTCTGCGCAATCCCGCCGAGGTGAATATCGCCATTTCGAAACCCAACGAGGCTATCGACCAGTCGGCCTATGTCTGCTATGAGAACCAGAAGCTGGGCATCATCCGCGAGATGTTCGCCGAGCCGACCGAGTCGAAGACGATCATCTTCTCGTCGTCGAAGATGAAGGTCAAGGAGCTGGCCCATACGCTCAAACGCATGAAACTCAACGTGGCGGCCATGCACTCCGATCTGGAGCAGGCCCAGCGCGAGGAGGTGATGCTCGACTTCAAGAACAACAAGGTCTCGATCCTCGTGGCCACCGACATCGTGGCGCGCGGCATTGACATCGAGGACATCGGACTGGTCATCAATTACGACGTGCCGCACGACCCCGAAGATTATATCCACCGCATCGGCCGTACGGCGCGTGCCGCGGCGACCGGCGCTGCCGTGACCTTCGTCAGCGAGGAGGAACAGGGGAAATTCCACGCCATCGAGAAGTTTATCGAGCGGGATATCCGCAAAGCCGAACTGCCCGCAAGCGTGGGCGAAGGCCCGAAATACGCACCCGACGAAAACCGCGGACGTTTCGGCCGCGGCGGCAGGGGCGGCCACGGGGGATCGGGACGCGGAGGTTCCGGCCGCGGCCGTGGACGCGGCGATAAAGGCGACAGAGGACGCTCAAGCAGGGGCGATGGCGACCGTAATCGCGATCGTCGCGGCGACAGAGAGCGTGCGGCTGCGGCGCCGGCCGAAAACGGCGTCGGGACTCCGCAGGCTGCGCCGGCGGATAATGACCACGCATCGGGCCGCGGCGAAGGCAACCGCGGAACACGCGACCGCAAACGCCATCGCGGCAGCCGCAACCGCAATCGCAACCGCGGCGGAAATCCGCAGGAGGGCGGGGCTACGCCGCTGGCGAATTAGACCGGCGGACACTTCAAGATAATAGAGACCGGACTCAGTCGGAGTCCGGTCTTTCTGTTTTCCTTCCCGTTTGAAGCCGGGTTACTTCCGCCGGGAATGGACCTGCACAGGTACTCCGGAGTATAAAAAGTCCCCCTTTGTCAAAGGGGGACTTGGCGGGAATATCGCTTCCGGATTTCGCCGTGCGAAAAAGGTCCGGTAGCCTTGTATTGCGGTCGTCTTACTTCTGCCGGAAATAAATCTGCATCGGCACCCCGGCGAAATCCCAGTGGTCGCGGATGTTGTTTTCGAGGAACCGGCGGTATGGCTCCTTGATGTACTGCGGCAGGTTTACGAAAAACGCGAACTGCGGCGTGGGCGTCGGGAGCTGGGTCACGTACTTGATCTTGATGTATTTGCCCTTGGTCGCGGGGGGCGGATAGTTCTCGATCAGCGGCAGCAGGAAATCGTTCAGCTCCGAGGTCGAGATGCGGCGTTTGCGCGACTGGTAGACCCGGATCGCGGTCTGGAGCACGTCGAATATGCGCTGTTTGCTGAGTACCGAGGTGAAGATGATCGGAATGTCGTTGAACGGCGCGAGTTTCTTTTTCAGGAACTCCGTCCACTCCTTCATCGTGTTGTTGTCTTTCTCTATGAGGTCCCACTTGTTGACTACGATCACGCAACCCTTGCGGTTGCGGACGATCAGGTTGTGGATGTTGAGGTCCTGCGATTCGAGTCCCTGCTGGGCGTCGAGCATCAGGATGCAGACGTCGGAATTCTCGATGGCGCGGATCGAGCGCATCACCGAGTAGAATTCGAGGTCCTCCATCGCCTTGCCCTTCTTGCGCATGCCTGCCGTGTCCACGAGGTAGAAATCCATGCCGAACTTGTTGTAGCGGGTGTGGATCGAGTCGCGGGTGGTGCCGGCGATCGAGGTCACGATGTTGCGTTCCTCGCCCAGCAACGCGTTGGTCATCGACGACTTGCCGACGTTGGGACGGCCGACGATGGTGATATGGGGCAGGTCCTCGTCCTCTTCGGGGACGGTCTCCGCGGGCAGCGCCGCGAGGATGGCGTCCATCAGGTCGCCCGTACCGCTGCCGCTCATCGAACTGATGCAGAACGGATCGCCCAAACCGAGGGCGTAGAACTCGTGCGAGGAGTAGATCTGGTCGTTGTTGTCCACTTTGTTGCAGACGAGGATCACCTTTTTCGAGGTGCGGCGCAGGATATCGGCCATCAGCTGGTCGAGGTCGGTGATGCCGGTCGCAACCTCCACCAGAAAGAGGATCACATCGGCCTCGTCGATGGCCAGCAGTACCTGACGGCGGATTTCGTCTTCGAAAATATCCTCCGAATTGACGGTGTAGCCGCCGGTGTCGATCACCGAAAATTCCTTTCCGTTCCAGTCCGTTTTGCCGTAGTGGCGGTCGCGGGTGGTGCCGGCCGTCGCATCGACGATGGCCTTCCGCTGGCCCACCAGACGGTTGAAGAGGGTGCTTTTGCCGACGTTAGGACGGCCCACGATTGCTACAAGGCTCATATTCTTTTCTTTTTTCTTAGGGCAAAGATAGTGCAAGTCGGGCGCAATGCCAAATTTATTTGAGCATTGTCCGTACGCCGCCTGTATGCTGCACGGATAGTGCAGGTCGGGCGCAAAACCAAATGCGCGGGACTCTTGCGGAACACACTCTGTAAAAACTGCAGGACAGAGAATACTCGTCCGGATACTTATTATATATACCAGCTCTCCGTGTCGCCGGCCTGTACGGGGTAGACCAGTACGAAGCTGTTGTCGGCGAAGAATTGCTCCATGCAGGCGGGGACCTTGCTCATGGCGGGGTGGTAGGAGACCCGCTCGCGGCGGCTCATCACGACCCACAGGCAGTCGTCGCGTTTGGTCTCGTAAGTGAGCGCCGTGAGGTCGTCCCACGGGTTGGAGACCACGTATTCGGCCTTGGCCGAGCGTTTGCCGCGGGTGGGGCACAGGTACTGCATGGTGTTTTCCGGGGCGTAGAACACGATCCGGGCGCCCGAATTGTCGGCGATGTTGCGCAGTTTCTGAATCCACATCTGGAATCCGGCCTCCTTTTCGGCCTTCTCCGGCACGACCACCAGATGCCGCTTGATGGTCGGCAGGGGTTGCGCGGGGTGGTAGAGATAGGTGGTGACATTGCTCTGGCCCAGCACGTCGGCGGCCATGCGGCCGATGCCCGAACCGCCCGGCGTGCGGTCGTGGTGCATGCCCATCACGATGTCGGTGATGCTGCGCTCCTTGACCACGCTGACGATGGCGTTGGCGATGTTTACGTCGTAGCGGAGCAGCGCCTGCAGGTAGTTGTCCGACGCGGCGGCGGCTTTGGCGGCCGTGTCGAGGATTTTGCGGCCCCGCTTTTCGACCGTGGGGTCCTCGACCTTGTTGTCGATGGCGTTCAGGGCGTAGAGTCCGTTGCGGGATTTGGCTTTCTTGAGGGTCGTGCTCAGGCTTACCAGCTCGCTCACGGTCTGCTCGTTGGCGACCGGAATGAGGATGTGGTCCTCCTGCTGGGGCTGTTCGTCGTCGTCCTGCGCATTGCGCATGGCGATGTTGTGCGCGCCCCGCTGCGTGGCGAAGGTCGAGACCGTGCAGGTGGCCAGAATCATCAGGATCGTGCCGTTGAGCACGCTTTCGCTCAACAGGCGGATCGGCTCGCCGTCGGGCGTGTGGCCCAGTATGACGTTGTAGCCGACCATCACCGCCGCGAGCGTCGCCGCGACATGGGCGCTGCTCAGTCCGAAGATCACGGTGCGCTGGTCCGGTGAGAGACGGAATGTCTTCTGCGTGAGATAGGCGGCGATGTATTTGGCGGCGGTGATCAGGACGATCATGATCAGCGCCACTTCGATGCTCTCCCAGTCGCGGAAGAAGGCCCGGTAGTCGATGAGCATGCCCACGCCTATGAGGAAGAAGGGGATGAAGATGGCGTTGCCCACGAACTCGATGCGGTTCATCAGCGGCGAGGTGCGGGGTATGAGCCGGTTGAGGGCCAGACCGGAGAGGAAGGCGCCGATGATCGGTTCCAGCCCCGCGAGCTGTGCGAGGTAGGCGCCGAGGAAGACCATCGCCAGCACGAAGATATACTGGGATACGTTGTCGCTGCACTGTTTGAAGAACCAGTGCGCCAGCAGCGGAAAGAGGAACAGGATGATGCCGATGCACAACAGCACCGAGGCGCTGAGCCTCCACCAGAAGCTTTCATCCACGTTGCCTGTGGCCATGCCGACGATCACCGTGAGCAGCAGCAGGGCCAGCGTGTCGGTGATGACCGTGCCGCCGACGGCGATCGTGACGGCCTTGTCGCGCGAGATGCCGAGCTTGCTGACGATGGGATAGGCTATAAGGGTCTGGGAGGCGAAGAGTCCGGCAAGCAGGATCGAGGAGTAGATGGAGAATCCCATAATGTAATAACCTGCCAGAATGCCGAGCGCGAGCGGTACGCAGAAGGTGTAGAGTCCGAAGACGAGACTGCGCCAGCCGCTTTTTTTGAAGTCGGACGTATCCATGTCCAGTCCCGAAAGAAACATGATGTAGAGCAGGCCGGCGGTCCCCGAAAGAATGATGCTGCTGTCGCGCAGCACGAGGTTGAGTCCGTGAGGGCCGATAACCGCGCCGGCGATTATCAGCCCCAAAAGATAGGGGATCTTCAGCTTGTTCAGGAGCAGCGGCGCCGCCAGAATGATGATCAGAATCAGCAGAAACTTCAGGATCGGGTCTTCAAGCGGCAGTGTTATCGGTGCTATATGGGCGAATTGAAACATCATGCGATCATTTGGCTTTCCTACAAATATATAAAAATCTGCGGCTAAAAACAAGCGCCCGCCGCATTTTGCTGCTGCGGAGTCCGAACGGCCGATCCTGCGGACCGTTTCCGGCGTCCGAGGAGCATGCCTGCGGCGATCAGGACGGCGGCGCCTGCGGCGACCTGCAGCGGGTAGACGGAGAGGTCCCGGGCGGGGATCAGCAGCGGGATCAGCGCCACGGCGCCTGCCGGGGCGAAGATGCGGCCGTAGCGTTCGAAGAGCGCGAAAAGGCAGGCGCAGGCGGCGAGGGCCGCGGCGGCCTGCGGCATTCCCAGCTCGACGCAGAGCAGCCTGCGGAATCCCGCACCCAGCGCTGCTCCGGCGGCGATCAGCATCAGCACGGCGAACATCCGGAGCCAGACCAGGCATTCGTCCCGCCGCCGCGGAAGGTGGAATACCGGGGGCAGCGGCGTGCGCAGTTTGCGGCGTTCCATCCACAGCTGGCCGCCCGAGAGCGTGAGCGTGAGCAGGAAAACCGCGACCGGATAGACCGGGCTGTCGGCTCCGAGCGCGACGGGGAGCAGGCAGGCCGAGAGCATCGGCGCCAGCGAGGTGCGGGTAAGGACCTGACAGCCTGCCGCGAAGAGGAACCCGAGGGCGATGCCGCCCGGCGGGGGCAGTCCCGGAATCCGGGCGATCAGCCAACCGGCCGCCGCCGCGAGGGTCATCAGCCAGACGGCCTGCCTGCGGCCGATGCGCCAGACTTGTTTGTCGATTACCCACATGCCTGCTGCCAGTGCGGCGATTTCGGGAAAAACGACTTCCTGTTCGCCCAGCAGTTCGGCGGCGGCGACCATGGCCGCGACCAACCCCAGCGAAGCTGCATATCTCGCACGTTTTTTGTCCATCGGGATTCGGTAATTGCGCCGCAAAGATAAAGAATTGTGAAATAATCGCTCTCCGGGAATCGGTTTTTATGGAAAAAAATGTAACTTTGAAAAATTGTATACCTGAAATTTCGTCGCTCATGCGTGTCGGTAAAGTAGATAAACGAGTGCTCGGCCCCGTGCTGATGGGCTTCTTCATAATGGGTTTCTGCGATATGGTGGCCCCGATCACGGGACGTATCGCACTGGAGTTTCCCGCGTCGCGGCAGGCGGCCGTGAGTTTCCTGCCCACGATGGTTTTCCTGTGGTTTCTGGTGCTCTCCACGCCGCTGGCCGCGCTGATGAACCGCATAGGCCGCAAGGCAACCGCGCTGATCGGCTACGCCTTTACGGTCGTCGGTCTGATGGTCCCCTACGTTGCGGGCGAAGGGTGCGCGCTGGGGTGGTATTTCGCCGGCTTCGGACTGCTGGGCGTGGGCAATACGGCGATTCAGGTGGCGATCAACCCCCTGCTGGCCACCATCGTACCGGGCGAGCGGATGACCAGCTACCTCACCGTGGGCCAGATCTTCCGCAACACCTCGCTCCTGCTGCTGGCGCCGATCGTCACCGCACTCGTGGCGCTCACCGGATCGTGGCGTCTGCTGCTGCCGATCTATGCGGGCCTTACGGTGCTGGGCGGCATCTGGCTGCAGGCGACTTCGGTAGCCGAACCGCCGCGCAGCGACCGCGCCGCGGGCATGGCCGACTGCTTCCGGCTGCTGGGAAACCCGACGGTGCTGCTCTGCACGCTGGGCGTGGCGTGTTTCATCGCGGGCGACGTGGGGATCGGATTCCTCTCGGTGCGGCTGATCGACAACCCCGATTCGATACTCACCACCACGGGCTTCTACGCCTGCCGCATCGTCGGCACGCTCGTCGGGGCGTGGGTGCTGGTGCGGGTGTCGGACGTGAAATACCTGCGCTGGAACATGGCGGGGGCTTTGGCGCTCTGCGCCGTGCTGCTGCTGGTGCGCGGCGAAACGGCGGTCTACGCCGCCGTGGGGCTGACGGGATTCGCCATGGCCTGCGTTTTCGCGACGTTCTACGCCGTGGCGACCAAGGCCGTGCCCGAAAAGGCCAACGAAGTGGCGGGACTGATGATTCTGGCCATCTCGGCGGGAGCCGTTTCGGGACCCGTCTGCGGGGCCATTGTCCGTTGGAGCGGCGATGCGCACTGGGGCATGCTGTTCGTCGCCCTGTGCGTGGGCTACATGCTCTGGGCGAGCTTCAAACTGAAAATAAAGCAATAAAAACTGAAAACGATGATTCGTAAGATCGTAGTAACCTCTTTGCTGGTCGTTTGCGCGCTCTCTGCCGCGGCGCAGCGGCCCCGCGCCCGGATCGAATGGGGCGTATTGGGCGGCATCAACATCCCCGACTATACGACCAACATGTCGGGCACCGACGTCAAGAACAAACTGGGCTGGCAGGCCGGTATCACCACGGCGGTCAATCTGGGGGCTTTCGCCGTCGAACCGCAGATACTCTATGTGCGTCAGGGACTCCGCATCCGCCCCGAAGGGCAGAAGGAGATCAACCTCAAGTCCAATTCGATCGACGTGCCGGTGCTGTTGTCGTTCCGCCTGCTGCGTCCCGTGCGGATCTATGCCGGTCCCGTCTTTACGGTGATGAACGACTGCAAGCAGAAGTCGGGCGGCGACCTGCTCGATTTCGGCCGCGTGCGTCCCACGATGTCCTACACGGTGGGTGCGGGCGTCAAGCTGCTGGGCCACCTGCTGGTGGACCTGCGCTACAACGGCCAGTTCAAAAGCAAGAAGGACGTGGTGCTTCCCGACGGCGGCAAGCTCGACAAACTCCGCACGTATAACGTGGCGCTTAACTTCGGATACCTTTTTTAGCCTATGACAGACGCAGTCGGAAAAGAGATACTCATCGAGGGTGCAGACCCCCGCGAGTTGTACGGACCCCGGAATGTCTACCTCGACCAGCTGAAATCGCTTCACCCCCAGCTCAGGATCGTCGCGCGGGGCTCTTCGCTCAAAGTCCTCGGTTCCGAAGCCGAGACGCGGCGTTTCGAGGAACGCATGGAGGGGCTGGTGGCCTATTATCTCAAATACGGACACATCTCGTCGCAGGTCATCGACCAGTGCTTCGCGGGTGGCATCGCTGCGCAGGAGGCTCCGGTGGACAAGGACGTGATCGTCTACGGCAACAACGGCAACATCGTCCGCGCCCGCACGGTCAACCAGCTCAGGCTGGTGAAACTTTATGACAGGAACGATCTGCTCTTCGCCGTGGGACCCGCCGGGTCGGGCAAGACCTATACGGCCATTGCGCTGGCCGTGCGCGCCCTGAAGGAGAAGCAGGTGCGGCGCATCATCCTCACGCGCCCGGCGGTCGAAGCGGGCGAGAAGCTGGGTTTCCTGCCCGGCGACATGAAGGAGAAGCTGGACCCCTACCTGCAGCCGCTGTACGATGCGCTGAACGACATGATTCCGCCTGCCAAGCTGGCGAAGTATCTGGAGGAGGGCACGGTGCAGATCGCGCCGCTGGCCTACATGCGCGGCCGCACGCTCGACAACGCCTTCGTCATTCTGGACGAGGCGCAGAACACGACGCTCTCGCAGATCAAGATGTTCCTGACGCGCATGGGCCGCAACGCCAAGTTCATCGTCACGGGCGACGTGACGCAGATCGACCTGCCGCGCAAAAGCGACAGCGGGCTGGTGCGCACGATGGAGATTCTGCGCGAGGTGGAGGGCATCGGCATCGTCGAATTCGACGTGCGCGATATCGTGCGCCACCCGTTGGTGAAGCATATCGTCGAGGCGTTCGACAAGTGCGGGACGGACCTGTCCAAAGCTGAAAAGTAAGGACGGGGCCGCTCCGGGACGGGCCTTCCGGCCGTCTGCGAAAGTCCCCTCCGGGGAGGAAATTACGGCGCGTCGCCGAAGCGGCAGGCTAGGGGAGAAGCAGACCTGCAAACGACGCCAAAGGCGGCGGCAACGACGGCAGGGCTGAACGAGAATGAAAGAATACGCAAAACGATAACATATCATTAAAACCTACTTTTATGAACGACACACGCAATCTCGCGGCCCTGAAGCCGGCGCTGGTCTGGAAGCATTTCGCTCAGATCGTACGCATTCCGCGCCCCTCGTCGCACGAGGAGAAGATCCGCAAATACGTCATGGATTTCGCACGGGAGAAAGGACTCGAATGCAAGGAGGACGCCGCACATAACGTCTATGTCCGCAAACCCGCCTCGAAAGGCATGGAGGACCGCAAGGGCGTGGTCCTGCAGGCCCACCTCGACATGGTGCCCCAGAAGAACAACGACAAGAAGTTCGACTTCACGAAAGATGCGATCGACGCCTATGTCGACGGCGAGTGGGTGACGGCCGACGGCACGACGCTCGGTGCGGACAACGGCATCGGCGCGGCGGCCATTCTGGCCGTGCTGGAGGACGATTCGCTGGTACACGGTCCGCTGGAAGCGCTCTTCACGGCCACCGAGGAGACGGGGATGGACGGCGCTTTCGGGCTGAAAAAGGGGCTGCTGCACGGTGACATCCTGCTGAATCTCGACTCGGAGACCGAGGGCGAGCTGTACGTGGGCTGCGCCGGAGGGTTGGACGCGAACATCGTCTTCAAATATGCCGCCGAGCCGACGCCCGCGCGCAACTACACCGCGGCCCGGATCACGGTCAAGGGACTCAAGGGCGGCCATTCGGGCATTCAGATCGTCTGCCAGCGCGCCAACGCCAACAAGGTGCTGTTCCGTTTCCTGAACGCCGCGTCGGCGTCGCGCGATCTGGTGCTCTGTTCGGTGGACGGCGGCGGCCTGCGCAACGCCATTCCCCGCGAAGCCGAGGCGGTCGTGATGGTCAAAACCAAGGAGTACGAAGCTTTCGCCAAGGAGCTGAAAGCCTATGAAAAGGTCATTAAGGCCGAATATGCCGGTATTGAGGACGCCGTGTCGATCAAACTGAAGGAGTGCGAAGCCCCGAAGGAGCGGATCGCCGCCGACGTGGCCGCCCAGCTGACCAAAGCCGTTGTGGGATGTCCCGACGGCGTGCAGCGCATGTCGGTGTCGATGCCCGGACTGGTGCAGACTTCGAGCAACCTCGCGCGCGTGGTCTCCGACGGCAAGAGCGTCAAACTGCAGTGCCTGCTGCGCAGCTCGGTGAACTCGGAGAAGGCCGCGCTGGGCGAAGCGATCGCCGCGGTATTCTCTCTGGCCGGGGCCAAGGTACAGCTCACGGGCAGCTACGACGGCTGGAATCCGAACATGGAGTCGCCGATCCTCAAGGCCATGACTGCTTCCTACAAGGCCCTCTACGGCAAGGAACCCGCCGTGACGGCGATTCACGCCGGACTCGAATGCGGCATCATCGGCAGCAAATATCCCAAGATGGACATGATTTCGTTCGGACCTACGATCTGCTATCCCCACTCGCCCGACGAGAAGGTGGAGATCGCGTCGGTGGGCAAGTTCTACGACTTCATGGTCGATACGCTGCGCAATATTCCCAAAAAGTAGTGCGCTTTGGAAGCCGACAAGGTCAAATGGTTCGTCATTGTCAATCCCGTGGCCGGAGGCGGCCGCGGGCTTGACCATTTTCCGCAGATATCGAAGCTCCTGCGCGACGCCCATATCGTCTGCGAACCGGTCTTCACGGAGCATAAGTTCCACGCCACGGAACTTACCGTGTCGGCCGTCAAGGAGGGTTACCGCAATATCATCGTCGTGGGCGGCGACGGCACGCTGCACGAGGTGGTGAACGGACTTTTCATCCAGCAGGAGGTCTGTCCCGACGAGGTGCTGCTGGCGGTGATCGCCGTGGGAACGGGCAACGACTGGGTCCGCACGTTCGGTATTTCGAACCGCTATCAGGATGCCGTGAAGGCCATCGGCGAGGGCTACTCGTTCCTGCAGGACGTGGGCGTGGTGTCGTACGAGGAGTCGCACTACCGCCAGAGCCGCTATATGGCCAACGTAGCGGGCGCGGGTTTCGACGCGCGGATGGTGCGCAAGCTTTCGCACCTCAAGAAAAAGGACCGCAAAAGCCGCTGGCGCTCCACGTGGTGTCTGGTCAAGAACTTCTTCCGCTACAAGTCGACGGGCGTGAAGGTGTGGGTCGACGACCGGCTGGTTTACAACAACCTGCTGTTCAGCATCGCCATCGGCATCTGTAAGTACAACGTCGGCGGCATGCAGCAGCTGCCCGACGCCGTGGCCGACGACGGTATGCTCGACGTGTCGCTGGTGCGTCCCGTGCATTTCTGGCACCTGCTGTTCCGCTTCCACTACCTGTTCAACGGCGGCATCTACCGCATCCGGCATATCCTGCAGGAGAGGGGGAGCTGTATCCGCATCGAGTCGTCGCCCGAAATTTCGGTCGAGGTGGACGGTGAGCTGCTGGGCGAGACGCCGCTCGAATTCTCGATTCTCCACAAGGCGGTCCGTATCGTCGTGGGCCGGGAGTTCTACGACCGGCAGGAGCGCGGCGAGTGTCCGTGCGAGGGAAAGTAGCGGCCGCGGCCGGAATCTGCGCCGGAAAACGGCGTGCGGCAAGCGGTCGTGTCGGGCGGCGTTTCCGGGAAGAAGCGGAAAATAATACGTTAGTCTCTTTAAAAACGATGTATAACACTCGGAAGCCGCTTGGAAGGTAAATCCGAACTATAAATCAAGCATGATTATGACGCCTAAAGAAGTTTTGGAAAAGTGGATAGACCGCTTTAATGCCGCCGATGCGGTTCGTCTTACGGAGCTGTATGCCGAAGATGCGGTAAACCATCAGGTTGCGAATAAACCGGTGGTAGGTAAAACGGCGATCCATGAAATGTTTGCAAATGAATTTGCAACGGCTGAAATGGTTTGTATCGTAGAGAATATTTTTGAAGATGGAGAATGGGCGATAATGGAATGGAAAGATCAGCTCGGACTTCGCGGATGTGGATTTTTTCATGTGAAAAACGATAAAATCGTCTTTCAGAGAGGGTATTGGGATAAACTCTCGTTTTTGAAACAGCACAATCTTCCTATTGAATAATGCTGTGAATTCGTCGCTGCTGTTTTTTGACGGGTATGTGAACCGATGAGAATCTGAAACAAAAAAGGCAGGCTTTTGCAAAAGCCTGCCTTTTTTGTGCGCGGACCGTGCGGCTGCGCGTCGTTTGCCGTGCGATTCCGGTTGTCCCGGTTACGTGGGTCCCGGTTCTGTCAGTCGGCGGTCTCGGTCACCTCCACTTCGGTAATCACCCAGTCGAAGAGGTCGTTGGCGCATCCGGCTTCCATCTGACGAATCTGCGACATGTCGGTCGTGTCGGCCAGTATGGCGTTGAAGAACTGCGACATGGTGCTGTAGGCAGCGTTCACCTTGCCTGCGAAGCAGTTGTAGAAAGCCTTCTGCTGCTGGTGGTCCAGCCCGGCGGGAAGCACGCCCTGCGCCACCAGATAGTTGTACGGATAGATATGGCGCATGTTGTGCGCGTCGGCGTTCAGCTCGTCCACGATGGTCGTGACGACGACCATGTCGACCGTGTCGGTCACGCCCGGCATTTCGACGAAGGTCGTATAGACGGGGTAGGCCCCTTCCAGATCACCGGCCACCTCGTCGGTAAAGAGCACGAATTCATCGTCCGAAAGGTCGTCGAGATAGACCATCTGACGGTAGCTGCGCAGGGCTTCGCGCATCGCCTTGCGCTGTTCGTGATTCCATTGCCGCTGCTGCGAGCAGCCGACCAGACCCGCTGCGAATGTCGACAGCAGGCAGATACAGAGGAGAATTTTTTTCATCGTTTCCTTGATTTTGATTTTACTTGGGAGCAGGACGCAATACGTGTGCCAAAAATTATATATCTTTGGGCTGCGAGTAATTCCGGCCGGCCGTGGGAATGCACCGCTGCGACGGAATTGTGCCGGACCGGAACGAAAAAACGATCGATTATGGATGTACTGACTTTCCGCGACTACTGTCTGTCGCTGCCGATGGCCGAAGAGACTACGCCCTTCGACGAAACGACCCTTGTCTACAAGGTCGGGGGCAAGATGTTCGCCTGCGCCGACATGGCCGAATTCGAATGGGTCGCCGTGAAATGCGATCCGGCCGAAGCCGTGCTGCTGCGCGAGCAGTACGACGAGGTGAGTGCGGCGTGGCACTTCAACAAACGCCACTGGAACGCCGTCCGCACCACGGGCGACCTGCCCGACGGCTTTATCCGCGAGCAGATTCGCAACTCCTACCTGCTGGTGCTGCGGTGCAGCGTGACGCCCAAGGCGCTGCGCGAGGAGATCCTCGCCTATGTCGGGGAGCATGGGTTGCCGGAATAGGGACGCGGAGAAGATTTTCGGGGCAGGCTTCGCTCTTTGCCGGGCAGGGACTCCGATGTGCCGGAGTGTCGTCTTTCTCAGCGAACAAGAACCGGATGCAATAACGCAGTAACGTGGGGCGTACCCTGCGTTACTGCGTTATTCGTAATGGTCGCCGAGTTTCGGCGGCCCAGTGCCGGCGCCGTTCCGCGTTGTGCGGCTCTGCTGTGTCTCACTCGCGTTGTGTTGCTCAGCGTCGGCGGTGGTTTGCGCCGTAGTGATTCTTCGCCTGCGTTACTTTGCGGCGCCGGTCGTTTCTTGTGCCGCGAGCTTGCGCCAGCGCAGGTATCCGGCCACGGCCAGCGCCGAGTAGAGGGCGTAGAGTCCCGCGGTGAGGGGGATTCCCTTGTAGAGATACAGCCCGATCGTTATCAGATCGACGGCCAGCCAGACGAGCCACTGTTCGATGTATTTGCGCGAGAGCATCCACATCGCCACGATGCTCGCCGCCGTGGTCATCGCGTCCCAGAAGGGCACGGTGCTGTTGGTGAACCGGGAGAGCAGGAAATAGATTCCGGCGTGCGCCGCGGCGTAGACTGCGATCAGTCCTGCTGCATAGCGCAGGGGCGTATGCCCGATCCGGACGGCGGCGGGTTCTGCGCTCCGGGCTGTTTGGGCCGCTTCGGGTCCTGCATTGCAGGCCGTTTGGTCGCTATGTCCCGCCGTTGTGTTCCGGGCTGTTCGGGCCGCTGCGGGTTCTGCGCTCCGGGCCGTTTGATCGGTCGGTCCTGCCGCTGCCGCGTTCCGGGCCGTCTTGGCCTTTTTGCGCGGGGCGTTGCGCCATACGAGCCAGCCGTAGAGTCCTGCCAGCACGTAGTAGACCTGCATCGAACAGTCGGCGTACAGCCCCGCCTTGTAGTAGAGCGCGCCGTGGACCAGCGGCATGACGAGTCCCACGATCCACAGCCGGATGTCGGCGCGGTATTCGAGCCAGAGATAGAGCAGCCCCAGCACCACGCCGGCGATCTGCAGGATAAGTTTCCAATCCATCGTTTTATCTGCGTTGCGTCCCTCCGGATCAGGTTCCGGGGGGACGGAATTTGCCCGTCAGAACTTTACCGTGACGTTGGCCAGCACGTTCAGGGGCGCCTGCGCGAAGTAGTAGGCCATGTCGATGCGCTGGGGCGTCGGGTTGCTCCACGTGTCCATGTACGAATAGCCGTAGCCGTTGCTTTCGTACTCGGCGTTGAAGAGGTTGTTGACCTGCAGACCCAGCCGCACGCTCCGGGCGGCGCGGGTGCGGAACGTGTAGCCCAGATTGAGGTTGGTGACGCAGTAGCGGCCGAGCGAGAGCGTCTCGTTCTCGTCGTTGGTAAAATACTGTTTGCCTACGGCCTGCGTGTGCAGCACGGCTTCGAAGCCCCGGTAATGGAAGTCCAGAAACAGCGATCCCATGGCCGACGGCGAGTAGGAGATGGTCCGCTCGCCCAGATTCTGCCCGTAGGTGGGGCTGTTCGAGAGTGCGTCCACATAGTTCTCGATCCGGTTCTGGCTGAAGGTGGCGTTGGCGCCGGCGGTGAACCATCCGGTCACGCGCCACGAAGCCGTCAGCTCGATGCCGCGGCGGTAGCTGTCGGGCACGTTGACGTTCAGTGCGTCGGAACTGTCGTTGACCATGCCCGTATGCACCAGCTGGTCCTTGTACTTCATGTAGTATAGGTTCACGCCCGCGCTGAAACGGGGCGACGAGTAGTCATAGCCCAGTTCGTAGTCGTAGAGTTTCTCGGACGAGGGGTACGAGTCGTCGCCGGAGAACATGTAGCGGTCCGTGAAGTCGCTGCGCGTCGGCTCCTTCTGCGCCACGGCGAACGAGAAGTAGAAGTTGTGACGCTTGGCGAGCGTGTAGCTGACGCCGGCGCGGGGGTTGAAGAAGTGGTATGTCTCGTCCACGTCGATGGGCTGCATGCCCCCGCTCGCTTCGTCGTAGTTGTCGTTCACGCCCCATGCCTTGTAGTGAACGTAGCGGTACTGCATGTCGGCGAAGAGGTTAAGTCCGCGGGCTACGGTCCAGTTGGCGCGTGCGAAGAGGTTGGCGTCCTGCTTGTCCACGTCGTTGTCGTACCAGCGTTTGCTGCGGTAGTCGGCGGGATCGGTCTCCTGCATCCAGTCCAGCTCGCCCCAGTGGGGACAGCTGTAATAGCTCCACGAACCGCCGAAGGCGAGGTCGAGGTTGTCCGCGGCGTAGGCCGCCGCAGCGTTCAGGCCGCCCAAGTGGTTGCGCATGAGTTTTTCGCGGATCAGGTCCCTGCGCACGGCGATGCGTTCGCCGTCGCCGTCCGTCACGAAATTGCCTTGGTCGTCGGTCTGGTAGGCCAAATGGTCGGGGAAGAGGTATTCGAAGAGTTTGGCGTTGTCCTTATACTGCTTGTAGTAGCCGTAACCGTAGGTGTAGAAGGCCGTGGCGCTCAGCGTCCATCGGTCGCTCAAGCGCTGGCTGAGGATCAGCTGGTTGTTGATCTGCAGGTAGTTGTCGGTCTCGTCGTCGTAGAAGTTCACCTGCTGCCACTCCCCGTCCTCGCTGTTCCAGATGCGGTGGGAGTAGGCGTCCGAGGTGGAGTACATGCCGCTGCTGTTGTAACGGCGGCCATTGAGACGCATCTCGTCGCGCGTGGCGCCGTTGTAGCTGAGGTTGGTCTTGGCCTTGCCGCCGAACGAAACCAGCTTGAGCATCGTGTTGCCGTTGTAATAGCCGCCTTGGAACATGTAGGAGGTGAGGGAGGTCCCTCCGCGGCGGATGTAGCCGTCCGAGGAGAGGCGCGTCAGGCGTGCGTCCACAGTCCAATGGCCGCCCATCAGCCCCGACGAGACGTGCACGGCCTGTTTGTTGGTGTTGTACGATCCGTACGAGAGCGAGACGTCGCCGCCGAACTCGGTTTCGAGCGGGGCCGTGGACATATTGACCGCGCCGCCGAAGGCGCCCGTGCCGTTGGTCGAGATGCCCGCGCCGCGCTGGATCTGCATCGTGCCGACCGACGAGATGAGGTCGGGGGTGTCGTACCAGTACATCGAGTGCGAGTCGGGGTTGTTCATCGAGACGCCGTTGATGGTGACGTTGAGCCGCGTGGCGTCGGTTCCGCGCAGGCGCATCGACGTGCCGCCGATGCCGATGCCGGTTTCGTTGGTGGCGATCATCGAGGGAGTCAGCGCCAGCACCGACGGAATGTCGAATCCGTAGCTGTTGCGGGCGATCACCTCGTGCGAAAGGTCGGTATAGGCGACCGGCGTGCTGCCCGATGCGCGCGTGGCGGTCACCTCGATCTCCTGCAGGCGGTACATGCGCACGGAGTCTTCGGGCCGGGCCGGCCCGGCGGCTGCCGTGATCGCTTCGCTTGTCTTTGCAGGGGGAACGGCAGCTGCCGTGACAAACGCCGCGGATCGTGTCGCGTCTGCGGCGGTTGCGGCGTTCGTTACGCCTGCGGTGAGGGAGACGGCAGCCGGAGTTTCGGCCGCAGCGGTAATTACGGCGTTTGCCGGATTCTCGGCGCTCGCCGTGTTTGCGGCGACGCAGAGCGCGACGGCCGCGATGGGAAGTAGAAACCTTTTCATGTCTGAACTTTTAAAAGTTAATGAACTGAAAAGGGGTATGCGTTGAAAGATTATGCATCCCGGTTTCGGCATTACCCGTATCCGGTTCAATGGGTATAATCTCAGCCTGATAGTAAGGCACCCCTTCGAAATATCGACGGCAAAGGTAATAAAAGATTCGGGAAATCGGGAGCGGGATGCGAAGAATTTCTGAAAAACTCAGCAGGTGCAAGCAGGAACGGTTGTCCGATGGTTTCGTGACGATAATGCAACGACGCGGGCATGTGCCCGCGTCGTTGCACTGCGGCCGATGACTTTTCCTTGCGAATCGGGTTCGGACTGCTCTTTCGGCTCTTTTGGTCCGTTGTTCTGCTGCCTGCGTTGCCCGGTTACGCCTGCGTATCCGCCTGCCCCGCCGGCAACCTGCGATGCTCCCGGCTTTCGGATTGCGCCTCCGGGGTCCTTGCTGTCGGAGATGGCCGGGTGCCTGAGTCTCCCGGCCGGGACGCTCTGTTACCGGCAATGCCCGGTCTCAAGGTCCGCCCGGTCCGGTTGCCCGTTGTTGCGACGTCCGGTTTTTGCCGCGGCTCAGTCGCCGTTTTTCCGCCAGAGTTTCGACATCTCTTCGAGGGTTCTGCCCTTGGTTTCGGGTACCCATTTCCAGACGAAGAGTGCCGATGCGAGCGCCATCAGGGCATAGATGCAGTAGGTGCCACCGACGCTCCATGCACTCAGCGACGGGAAGGTCGCCGAGACGAGGAAATTCGAGATCCACTGCGCAGCCACGGCTACGGCCACGGCCTGCGAGCGGATCGTGTTGGGGAAGATTTCGGAGATCAGCACCCAGCAGATCGGGCCCCACGACATCATGAACGATGCGGTGTAGATGATGATGAAGACCAGCGCCGCAATGCCGATCGACCCGGTGAACGAAAGCGCCGCAAGGGCGGCCATGCCGATCATCATACCCGCCGAACCGACGATGAGCAGCGGTTTGCGGCCCACGCGGTCCACGGTGAAGATCGCCACGACCGTAAAGAGGATGTTGACCACGCCCATCACCACGGTCTGGAGCATCGAAGCGTCGCCCGACGCGCCCATTCCGGCGAAGATGCGCGGGGCGTAGTAGAGCACGACGTTGATGCCGATGGCCTGCTGGAAAAACGAGAGCAGGATGCCGATCAGGATCACCGCTGCGCCGTAGGCGAAGAGCCGCTCGGTCTTGGCGTGTACCGTCCGGCGGATTTCGGTGTGAATCGTGCGGGCCTCGGCCGCGCCGTTGATGCGCGTGAGCACCTGCAATGCCTTCTGATCGCGGCCGGTGAGGGTCAGGTAACGCGGGGTTTCGGGCACGAAGAGGATCAGCAGCAGAAATGTCGCCGCGGGGAACGCTTCGCTGAGGAACATCCTGCGCCAGCCGACGGAGACCATGGCGGCCTGAATGGCTTCGCCCGTGTCGCCCAGCTGGTTGCGGATCAGATAGTTCACGAAGTAGACGACCAGCATGCCGAAGATGATGGCGAACTGGTTGCACGAGACGAGCGTGCCGCGGATCTTCGCGGGCGAGATTTCGGCAATGTACATCGGACACACGGCCGAGGCAAGTCCCACGCCGATACCGCCCAGAATGCGGTAGATGTTGAACGACGCCAGCAGCGGCAGCGACGCTTCGCCGTAAGGCAGGATGCCGCTTTCGGGCCGCCACGAGCCGACGGCCGAGACGAAGAAGAGCACGGCCGCCGCGACGAGCGAGCGTTTGCGTCCCAGACGCGAGGCCAGCAGGCCCGACAGTGCACCGCCGATGACGCAGCCCACCAGCGCGCTCGATGCGGTGAAGCCGTGCATCCACGGCGTGTAGGTGAAGTCCGCCGCACTGCGGAAGAACTGGTCTAGGGCCTGCTCGGCTCCCGACACCACGGCCGTGTCGTAACCGAACAGCAGGCCGCCGATGATGGCCACCAGCACGATCGAAAGCAGATAGGCGCGGCTCCCGGTTTCTTGGGTTTTAGTCATAAGGTCAGATATACATGTTCACGATCGCTTCGAACAGCTCCTGTTTGCCGCTGCGCTGGACGGGTTCGTGCCGGCGGGCGTAGTCGGCGACCTGCTCCAGCGTGAGCTTGCCCTCTTCGAAGAGCCGGCCTTCGCCTGAGTCGTAGGAGGCGTAACGTTCGGCGAGCATCTTTTCGTAGGGCGAGTTGTCGAGAATGTCGGCGGCGATGAGCAACGCGCGGGCCATGACGTCCATCGCGGCGATGTGGGCGATGAAGATGTCTTCGGGGTCGGTCGAATTGCGGCGCGTCTTGGCGTCGAAGTTCGTGCCGCCGCCCTGCAGGCCGCCGCCGCGGACGATGACCATCATCGCTTGCACCATTTCGTAGAGGTCGATCGGGAACTGGTCGGTGTCCCAGCCGTTCTGGTAGTCGCCGCGGTTGGCGTCGATCGAGCCGAGCATCCCGGCATCGACGGCGCACTGCAACTCGTGCTCGAAGGTGTGTCCGGCAAGCGTGGCGTGATTGACCTCGATATTGACCTTGAAATCCTTGTCCAGCCCGTGCGCCCGCAGGAACCCGATGACGGTCTCCGTGTCGGCGTCGTACTGGTGCTTCATCGGCTCCATCGGTTTGGGCTCGATCAGGAAGTTGCCCTTGAACCCCTTCGAACGGGCGTAGTCGCGGGCCATGCGCAGCATGGTGGCCATGTGCTCCTTTTCGCGCTTCATGTCGGTATTGAGCAGCGACATGTAGCCTTCGCGTCCGCCCCAGAAGACGTAGTTCTCGCCGCCCAGAAAGATCGTGGCGTCGATGGCGTTCTTGATCTGCAGCATGGCGCGGGCCGCGGCGTCGAAGTCGGGGTTGGTCGCGGCGCCGTTCATGTAGCGGGCGTGGCCGAAGACGTTGGCCGTGCCCCATAGCAGTTTGATGCCGGTTTCGTCCTGCTTCTGCTTGGCGTAGGCTACGATCTGGCGGAGGTTCTTTTCGTACTCTTCGGGCGTCGCGGCTTCGTCCACGAGGTCTACGTCGTGGAAACAATAGTACTCGATGCCGATCTTCCGCATGAATTCGAAACCCGCGTCCATCTTGGCTTTCGCGCGCTCGATCGGGCATGCGGACTCGTTCCACGGGAAGGTTTTGGTGCCGCCGCCGAACTGGTCGCCGCCTTCGGCGCAGAGGGTGTGCCACCACGCCATCGAGAAACGGAACCAATCCTTCATCTTGCGGCCTTTCACGATTTTTTCGGGGTCGTAGTAACGGAAAGCCATCGGGTTCTTCGACTCCAGGCCTTCGAATTCGATCTGTCCCACGGTGGGGAAATACTGTTTTGATGCCATGATATTGAATGATTTTCAGGTTGTTATTCCATTCTTTTCTCTACTTCCCGGACCCATGCCCGGTAACCTTCTTCCAGCGTCTCTCTGTCAGCTTCGGCGGGTTCCACGACCTCCAGCCTGCGCAACGCGGCGAACGCTTCGCCGCGCGTCTTGTAGTAGCCGGCGCCCAGCGCCGCGCCGCGGGCTGCGCCCAGCGCGCCGTCGGTATTGAACAGTTCGATGCGGGCGCCCGTGAGCGTCGAGAGCGTCTGCCGGAAAAGCGGCGAGAGGAACAAGTTTGCTGCGCCTGCGCGGATGACGTCGGGGCGCACTCCCAGCCCGCGCATGATGTCGATGCCGTAGCGGAAAGAGTAGGCGATGCCCTCCTGCGTCGCACGCAGGATGTGGGCCGTGGTGTGGCGGTTGAGATCCAGTCCGATGATTCCGGCTCCGGGGCAGCGGTTGCAGAGCATACGTTCGGCTCCGTTGCCGAAGGGTACGACCGACAGCCCTTCGGAACCTGCCGGGACGCTTGCGGCCAGCCGGTTCATCTCCGCATAGTCGAGCGTCTCCTGCGTGACGTTGCGGCGTATCCACGAGTTCATGATGCCCGTGCCGTTGATGCAGAGCAGAATGCCGTAACGGGGATTGCTGGCCGTGTGATTGACGTGGACGAAGGTGTTCACGCGCGACTGCGGGTCGGCTTGGCGTTTGTCCGTGACGCCGTATACCACGCCGCTCGTGCCGCCCGTCGCGGCGACTTCGCCCGACTCCATGACGTTGAGCGAAAAGGCGTTGTTGGGCTGGTCCCCGGCGCGGTAGGAGATCGGAGTGCCTGCGGGGATGCCCAGCAGCCGTTCGGCCGCTTCGTCCGTGCGGGCCTCCGTGCCGATCGAGACGCCGGCTTCGGGGATCGTCTCCTGCGGAATGCCGTACCATCCGGCCACGAAATCGGCCCGCCGCTCCTCTTCGAAGTCCCAGAGTATCTGCTCCGAAAGGCCGCTGACGGAGGTGGACATGCGTCCCGAAAGGCGGTAGGCGATGTAGTCGCCGGGGAGCATGAATTTGTATATCTGCGCGAATATGCCGGGTTCGTTGCGCCTTACCCACGCCAGTTTCGACGCAGTGAAGTTGCCCGGTGAGTTGAGGGTGTGCGCGAGACAGAACTCCCGTCCGATGCCTTCCAGCGCTTCGGCCCCGATCTCCACGGCGCGCGAGTCGCACCAGATGATCGAGGGGCGCAGCGGACGGCCCTGCTTGTCGAGACAGACCAGTCCGTGCATCTGGTAGGTGATGCCCACCGACACCACGTCGCTCATTGCAAAGCCCTGCGCCGCAATGGTCCGAATGCCTTCGCAGACGTAATGCCACCACATTTCGGGGTCCTGCTCGGCCCAACCGCTCTGCGGCGATCCGATGGGCATTTCGGTCGCGGGGTTGGCGGACGAGGCCGCGCACTCGCCCGACGCGATGTCCAGCAGCGATACTTTGACCGACGAGGAGCCTATGTCTATGCCTAAACTTTTCATATGTTATCTGTTGTTATGGATCAATACCTCCAGTTGTTGATGAATCCCAGCTTCAGCTTCGCTTTGAGCGCCTTTTTGTAGGCGTTTTTATTAAAGGTATAATATTGCGCCGGCTTGTGGGCTACGCCCTGTTCCCGTTCTGCGGTCGGGGTCAGAAACCCCGACGCGAGTATCTTCTTGCGGAAGTTGCGGTTGTCGATTTCGATGCCCAGCACTGCGCTGTAGAGGTTCTGGAGCGCGCGGATGGTGAATTTGCGGGGCAGCAGTTCGAAAGCCACGGGCGATTGCAGCATCTCGCGGCAGAGAACCGCCAGCGCCGCCGAAAGTATCTGCTTGTGGTCCATCGCCAGCCGCTGGATCGAATCGACATCGACCCATTGTGCGCCCTTGGCCGTGGTGTAGGCGACGGTACGGGTGTCGAGCTTCACCAGCGCGTAATATCCCACCGTCACCACGCGTTCGGTCCGTATGCCGTGATAGCGGTTGATCCACTCCAGCTCCTCACCGCTCACCCGGTTGGGATCGGAGAATATATCCATCTGTTTGAGGTATACGTCCCGCAGTCCGGTGGCCTCTTCGAGCACACGGTAGGCGGCCTGCGGCAGCGTCTCGTTGTCGAGAATCATGGCGCCCGGCAGTTTGAGCTTGTCGAGACGGGTGTCGGGGGCATAGTAGCGCCGCTCGATCAGCAGCACTTTGAGCGACTTGCCGTTGAAACCGAACACGGCGCAGTCTACCGACAGCGATTGGTTCATCTGGATGGACATGGGGCTGGTTTTAGGTTGCAGACGTAAAATTATCCATTCGGCGGATGAAAAACAAACTTACGGCCGTTTTTACGCTAATTGTTCGGCGCGTATGCGCCCCTCGGCCCGGTGAGCGTCCGATTACGGGCGTCGGACAATAGTCGCTTTTTTACGCTAAGTCATTTCCGGCTGCACGGCGGATCATAAATAACGCGGATAACGCATTAACGCGGGCGTATGCCCGCGTTAATGCGTTATTGCCGAGCAGCGTATCTGCCCGTGTTCGGCCGGTGCCGGGAGTTTGTTTTGGTTGCGCCGCGGTTCTCCGCCGCCTATGCGAAAGTCCCGAACCGGAATACGATCTTCTGGCAGTAGGTTTCGCCGGGTCTGAGCAGCGGCGACGGGAATTCGGGGTGGTTGACGGCGTCGGGGTAGTTCTGACACTCGATTGCCACGCCGTCGTAGTCGTTGTAACGGCCGTCCGACTTGGTTTCGGGGCATCCGCCCGCGAGCCAGTTGCCGGTGTAGATCATCACGCTGGGCTGCGACGAAAGCACCGTCACGCAGCGGCCCGAAGTCTGTTCACGCAGACAGCCGACCTCGCCCAGAATGTTGGGCTTCCAGCCGTCGATGACGAACGGGTGGTCGTATCCCTTGAAATCGCGGATGTGGTTGAACTCCGAGTCGATGCCGGGGCGGAACGGACGGAATTCGCGGAAGTCCTGCGGCGTGCCCGCTACGTCGAGCAGCCGGCCTGTGGGAATCTGCTTGTCGTTCATTTCGAGCACCTGCGAGCTGTTCAGGCGCAGCTGGTGGTCGAGGACCGACCCGCTGCCTTCGCCCGCAAGGTTGAAATAGACATGGTTGGTGAGGTTCACCACCGTCGTTTTGTCCGTCCGGGCCAGATAGGTTATTTCGAGCGAGTTTTCGTCATCGAAATCGAACGCGGCCTCGACGTTCAGTTCGCCGGGGTAATTCTGGTCGCCGTCCTCCGAAAGGAGCGACATGACCACGCGGTTGGTCTCCACACGGCTCTCCCAGATGCGGTTGGCGAAGTTCTTCGTGCCGCCGTGCAGGTGGTTGGGGCCGTTGTTCACTTCGAGCGCGTACTCCTTTCCCTCGACGGTCATGCGGCCGAAAGCGATGCGGTTGGCGCAGCGGCCCACGCTTTTGCCCGACGCGGCTCCGTCGAAGAAGTAGCCTTCGGGATGCTTGTAACCCAGCACCACGTCGGCCATGCGGCCCTCGCGGTCGGGCATCGTGACGGAGACGATCGCCGCGCCGAAATTCGTGATTTTCACTTCGGCGCCCTTGTCGTTGCGCATCGTGTAGAGGATGATGGCTTCGCCCTCCGGCGTCATGCCCCATACGTGTTGTTCGATCTGTACCATTATTCTGCGGGTTTTAAGGTTGCGAGGATATGGTCGATGCGGCGCAGGGTCTCCTCGCGGCCGATGAACGCCGTGACGTCGTACATGCCGGGACCTTTGCCCGCGCCTACGAGCGCCAGCCGCAGCGTATTCATCACCTGCCCCATGCCGTATCCCTTCTCTTCGATCCAGCCGTGGACGATTTGTTCGGTGTTCTCTTTCGAGAAGTCGTCGATCGAGGCCAGTACGCCGCGCAGCTCGCGCAGGATTTCGGGGTTTTGGCCCTTCCAGTACTTCCGGGTCTGTTTCTCCTCGTATTCGGCCGGCGCCGTGAAGAAGAACGACGTGAGGTCCCAGAGGTCGGTGATGAACGTGGCGCGCTCCTTCATGATGCCTGCGGCCCGGCCTGCGACCTCGTCCGCGACTTCGATGCCGTGGTCGCGCAGGATGGGCTGGAACAGCGCAGCCAGCTCGGCGTCGCTCTTGTGGTGCATGTACTGGGCGTTGAACCATTTGGCTTTGTCGGGCTGGAAGCGTGCGCCCGATTTCGAGACACGCTCCAGCGAGAAGCTGTCGATCAGCTCCTGCATCGAGAAGATCTCCTGCTCGGTGCCGGGGTTCCAGCCCAGCAGCGCCAGCATGTTGATGAACGCTTCGGGGAAATAGCCGTCCTCGCGGTAGCCGCGGGCCGTTTCGCCCGTCGGGGAGGTCCAGAAGAGCGGGAATACGGGGAAGCCCATCTTGTCGCCGTCGCGCTTCGAGAGTTTGCCGCCGCCCGTGGGTTTGAGGAGCAGGGGCAGGTGGGCGAAGCGGGGCTGACGCTCCTGCCAGCCGAAGGCCCGGTAGAGCAGGTAGTGCAGCGGCAGCGAAGGCAGCCACTCCTCGCCGCGGATGACGTGCGAGACTTCCATCAGATAGTCGTCCACGATGTTGGCGAGGTGGTAGGTGGGCAGTGCGTCGGCCGATTTGTAAAGCACCTTGTCGTCGAGCGTCGAGGTGTTCACCTCTACATGGCCGCGGATCAGGTCGTCCATTTCGACGGTCTGGTTTTCGGGCATCCGGAAGCGGATCACCCACTGGTCGCCGCGTTCGATGCGGGCCTTCACTTCGTCGGCCGGCAGCGCCAGCGACGTGGCCAGCTTTTCGCGCACGGCATAATTGTAGGCGAACGCTTCGCCGCGCTCCTCGGCTTCGCGGCGCAGGGCGTCCAGCTCTTCGGCGGTGTCGAAAGCGTAGTAGGCCCAGCCCGCATCGACGAGCTGGAGGGCGTATTTGAGGTAGATTTCGCGGCGTTCGCTCTGGCGGTAGGGGGCGTGGGGACCTCCCGCGCCGACGCCTTCGTCGATCTCGATGCCGCACCATTTGAGCGATTCGAGGATATACTCTTCGGCGCCCGGCACGAAACGCTGCGAGTCGGTGTCCTCGATGCGGAGGATCATCACCCCGCCGTGCTGACGGGCGAAAAGGTAGTTGTAGAGGGCCGTGCGGACGCCGCCGATGTGGAGCGGCCCCGTGGGGCTGGGTGCAAAGCGCACTCTTACGGGTCTGGACATAATGATATGCTGTTTATATATTGTTCCGTGTTTGGTCTCTCTTCGGGTCAGACGTTGAACAGGAAGTGCATGATGTCGCCGTCCTGCACGACGTACTCCTTGCCTTCGACGCCGATCTTGCCCGCGTCGCGGCAGGCTTTTTCCGAACCCAGCGTCACGTAGTCGTCGTATTTGATCACTTCGGCGCGGATGAATCCCTTCTCGAAATCGGTGTGGATGACGCCGGCCGTCTGCGGGGCCTTCATGCCGCGGACGTAGGTCCATGCGCGCGACTCGTCGGCGCCGGTGGTGAAGAACGTTTCGAGGTTGAGCAGTTTGTAGGCCGATTTGATCAGGCGCTCGACGCCCGACTCTTCGAGGCCGAGGTCTTCGAGGAACATCTGCCGCTCCTCGTAGCTCTCCAGCTCGGCGATGTCGGCTTCGGTGGCGGCGGCGACGATGAGCATTTCGGCTTTTTCGTCGGCGATGGCCGCACGGACCGCCTCGGTGTAGGCGTTGCCCGTGGCGGCGCTCTTCTCATCGACGTTGCAGACGTACAGCACCGGTTTGTCGGTCAGCAGGTTGAGGTCGGCGACCAGTTTGCGGTCCTCCTTCTCCAGTTCGACCGTGCGGGCGCTGCGGCCCTGTTCCAGCACCGATTTGTATTGCAGCAGCAGTTCGACCTGACGTTTGGCGTTCTTGTCGCCGCCCACGGCCGCCTGCTTCTGGGTCTTGCCCAGCCGGTTTTCGATCGTTTCGAGGTCCTTGAGCTGCAGCTCGGTGTCGATGATGCCCTTGTCGCGCACGGGGTCGATCGAGCCGTCCACATGGGTGATGTTGCCGTTGTCGAAGCAGCGCAGTACGTGGATGATGGCGTGCGTGTTGCGGATGTTGGCGAGGAACTTGTTGCCCAGTCCTTCGCCTTTCGACGCGCCTTTGACCAGTCCGGCGATATCGACGATTTCGATGGTGGTCGGAATCACCCGCTTGGGTTTGTCGATCTCGGCCAGCCGGACGAGCCGCCGGTCGGGGACGGTGATTACGCCCACGTTGGGTTCGATGGTGCAAAAGGGAAAGTTCGCCGCCTGCGCCTTCGCGTTGGACAGGCAGTTGAAAAGGGTCGATTTGCCGACGTTCGGAAGACCCACGATGCCACACTGTAAAGCCATTGAATTATCTTGTTTGTTTCGAATCGGTTGTCTGCGGCCCGGAGCGTTCCGTACGGACGGCGGTTGTCGCGTGTCCGGCATCTTCCGCGCATCCTGCACCGCAGGCGGTGCGGGCGACGGTTGCTGCGTGTCCTGCGCATTAAGCGTGTGCGGACGGAGGTTTGCGTGCGTTCAGCATCCGCTGCGCGTCCTGCGCGGACGTCGGCGATGCTGCCCGGCAGCATCCGGCGGGAACTCTCCTGCGGGCCGAAGCGCAAAGATACTAATTTCTTTTCATATATGTATTGGCTCGCTCTCCGATGATGAAAAATATTGCTCCGGCTTAGGGGCTGTCTGTGGCGCGGGTGTGTATTATCGTGAACGGTCCGGCCGGCCGCTGGTTTCGGTTCGGAAGTTTTTATTTCCGATCCGATGCTTTTCGGAATATTTTTACTTTCTTTGCATAAACCATTAAAACTTCAACCCGATGAAAAAAACTCTTGTTGCCGTGCTGGCGGTCGCGTTCGTATCGTCCGCCGCCGCGCAGCCTATCCCGCCGCAGGCCAAAGAGCGCGCCGCCGAACTGGTCGGACAGATGACTCTCGATGAAAAAATCGATTATATCGGCGGTTACAACGAATTCTATATCAGGGCCGTTCCGCGTCTGGGCATTCCCGAAATCCGGATGGCCGACGGTCCGCAGGGCGTACGCAACAATACCCGCAGTACGATGTTCCCCTGCGGCGTGGCCGCCGCGGCGACTTGGGACCGGGCGCTGGTGCGCGATATGGGACGCGGTCTGGGGCAGGACGCCCGCGCCCGCGGCGTGCATATCATGCTGGGACCCGGCGTCAATATCTACCGTTCGCCCCTGTGCGGCCGTAACTTCGAGTACTTCGGCGAGGACCCCTATCTGGCGTCGGAGACCGCCGTGCAGTATATCGAGGGCATGCAGTCCGAAGGAGTTATGGCGACGATCAAACACTTTGCGGGCAACAATCAGGAGTGGGACCGTCATCAGGTGAGTTCCGATATCGACGAGCGTACGCTCCATGAAATTTATCTCCCGGCCTTCCGCAAGGCGGTCGAGCAGGCCGGCGTGGGCGCCGTGATGTCGAGTTACAACCTCGTCAACGGCCAGCATGCGACCGAGAACGAGCAGCTTGCGGTCGATATTCTGCGCGGGATGTGGGGCTTCGAAGGAATCTTCATGTCCGACTGGAACGCCACCTATTCGGCCGAGGGCGCCGCCAACCGGGGACTCGATCTGGAGATGCCGAGCGCCCGGTTTATGAACGCCCGCAACCTGCGTCCGCTCATCGAATCGGGCGTGGTGTCGGAACGTACGATCGACCTGAAATGTCAGCATATCCTCCAGACGCTCATCGCGTTCGGATTTTTGGACCGCCAACAGCTCGACCCCGCTATTCCCGAATGCAATCCCTTCTCGGACGCTGCGGCGCTCGACGTGGCGCGCGGGGGTGTGGTGCTGCTCAAGAACGACGGGGCTTTCCTGCCGCTGACCAAACAGCGCGATATCGTGGTGCTGGGACCCAATTCGGGCAATATCCCGACGGGCGGCGGCAGCGGTTTCGTGCATCCCTTCTCGACGGTTTCGGTCGGCGAGGGCATGCAGATGATGGGCAAGAAATACAGGGTGACGGTTTTGGGCAATCTCCCTTCGGCGAGCGATATGGCCGCTCAGGGCATGGTCTACACCTCGGCCGACTGCAAAACGCCGGGACTCAGGGGCGAGTACTTCGCCAACAAGCGTTTCGAGGGAACTCCCGCGCTGACGCGCGTCGATACGAGAATCGGCTTCAACTGGAAGGATAAGGCGCCGGCCGAAGGGCTTCCCGCCGACGGCTTCTCGATCCGCTGGACCGGCGTGTTCGTTCCCGAATCCGACTGCACGGCTTCGCTGGTCATGCGCGGCGACGACGGTTACCGGCTCTTCGTGGACGGCGAAGAGGTGCTCGCCGACTGGGGCAACCACAGCGCGACGACCCGCAAAGGGAGCGTCGAAATGAAAGCCGGCCGGAAATACGCGCTGCGGTTGGAATATTTCGACAACGCCTCGTCGGCCGAGGTGTCGTTCGGCTATATGACCGCCGATCCCCGCGCCGAGGATGCCCGGATCGTCCGGGCCGACGCCGTGATCTACTGCGCCGGATTCGACAGCTCCAACGAAAAGGAGAATTCCGACCGGACCTTTGCGCTGCCCGAAGGGCAGTCCGAAGAGATCGCCCGGCTCGCGGCGCTCAACGAGAATCTGATCGTGGTCGTCAACAGCGGCGGCGGTGTCGATTTTTCGACGTTCGGCGACAAGGCCAAAGCGATTCTGATGGCGTGGTATCCCGGACAGCAGGGCGGTCAGGCGATCGCCGAGATCGTGACGGGGCGGATCTCGCCCAGCGGCCGCCTGCCGATCTCCGTCGAGCGCCGCGCCGAGGACAATCCGACGCTGGGCAGCTATTACGAGAATGTGGCGCGCACCCACCGCAAGAACACCCTGCAGAAGCGCGTTACTTATAATGAAGGCGTGTTTGTCGGCTACCGCGGTTACGAGCGCAGTGGGGTGAAGCCGCTCTATCCCTTCGGTTACGGACTGAGCTATTCGACGTTCGAGTATTCGGACCTGAAGGTCGAGAAGCGCGACGGCGGGGTAGTCGTGTCGTTCGCCGTGAAGAACACGGGCGGTATGGACGCAGCCGAGGTGGCGCAGGTCTATGTGGGCGACGTCGAAGCCAGCGTGCCGCGTCCTGCCAAGGAGTTGAAAGGTTATGAGAAAATCTTCCTGAAGAAAGGCGAACAAAAGCGCGTCGAAGTGACGCTGACCGACGAAGCCTTCCGCTTCTACGATATCTTCTCGCACGGGTTCGTGACCGAGCCGGGCGACTTCAACATCTTCGTGGGATCGTCGTGCGAGGATATCCGCCTGCGGGGCGGTGTGACGCTCTGACCGCAGGACGGTCGAACGGGACTAAGCGGCGGCCTTTGAGGGGTCGCTGCTTTTTTTGTGCATGGATTTGCGGATTGGTTGTCGTGTATGACAGTTGGCCGTATAATTAATGAAACCGGCGGAAAAGACAGAAGGGGAGGCATTGGGAGTTCGGGCGCCCGGATATTGGGAACGGCCCGCCGGGCGGATCACCGTCTTTTGGGCGCGAACTGTTCGCGGTATTCCGAGGGGGTGATGCCCTTGAGCTGGCGGAAGGTGCGCGAGACGTTCTTGATGTCGGAGAACCCCAGCTCGGCGGCCGCTTCGGAGACGCTCTGGCCTTCGCAGAGCAGCTGCATCATCTTTTCGATGCGGACCTGTATGATATAGTCGTAGATGGAGGTGCCCATGCTCTTCTTGAAACGGGTTTCGAGCAGGCGGCGCGACAGGGGGACCAGTTTCACGAGTTCGTTGACCGTGATTTTCTGGCTGATGTTCTCATGGATGTACCGCAGCACTTCGGCGATGTGCGGATCGTTGTTGGCGTAGATGTCGGTCGATTGCCGCGTGACGATGTGGGTCGGCATCACCATGACGTCCTCCCACTCCGCTTCAGGGTTGCGGATCAGCCGGTCGATCAGGCGCGCCACGTCGTAACCGCCCTGCTCGACGCCCTGATTGAGCGACGAAAGGTTGGGGGTGGAGAGCTTGCAGATCGTCTCGTCGTTGTCCACGCCCAGAATGGCGATGTCGTTCGGGATGCGGGAATTTCCCCCCCCCCTCGATCTGCAGGCACGCCTCGGTGATATGATATGCTTGGTTGTCGTCGCACGCCATGATCGCCACCGGCTTGGGCAGCGACTGCAGCCACGTGATGAGTTGCGTCGAGTCGTAGTACCACAAATCGTTCTGGGCGCTGCTGCGCAGCGACGAAAAGGTGAATTCGGGATTCGCCGCCTCGATCGTTTCGCGGAAGCCCTGACAGCGTTCGTCCGAGAAGTCGATGCCCCGCGTGCCGTAGAAGGCGAAGTTGCGGAAGCCCTTTTGCAGAAAGTACTCGGCGGCCATCCTGCCCGCCGAATAGTGCGGTCCGGTGATGTTGGGGATGGTGGTGAAGCGTTTCTTGAAGTCCTGCGCGATGGCTATGATCCCGTTTTTGCGGAACAGTTCGACGTTGTCGGTGTTGTAGAACTGGCCGATCACGGCGTCGGCCTTCATGCGCAGCGCCCACTCCACGACGGCTTCGATGCCGAATTTGTCGCGTATCGACAGCGGCAGGCGGCACAGGCTCCATGCCTGCGCCGTGTCGTGCGCATAGCGCGCCATGCCGAGGAGCAGTTCTCGTGCGTACGCTTCGGAAAAGTCGGTCAGGAAAATTACGCGTGCCATCGTTCGGGTAGTGTCCGTTCGACGGTAAAGGTAGCTTTTTTTTCGGAAATCCGGGCGGTTTCTGCGATTTTTCGGCGGCAGATCGGGACGTTTCGGGGGGCGGGAAATGACGGTTCTGCGCGATTTGAGGAAGTAAAAGCGCAAATAGCCACGGCAGGGTGCAATCGCTTCTCTATATTTGTATGACCTAAACTGCGACCGGCTTCGGACAGACGAAGAGAGAAGGGCGCGGAGTTGCAATATCGCTCCGGAATCCGTACCTTTGATTTGCATTTTCCGGACGGTTCGCACTACCGACTACTGTTATGACCAAAAAACTTACCATTCTGCTGCTGGCCCTCGCGGCCCTTGGCTGTTCGCCGCGGTCCGCCGATCCCGTCGATTATGTGAACCCGTTCATCGGCACCGGATTCCACGGTCATACCTATCCGGGCGCCACCACGCCTTTCGGCATGGTGCAGCTGAGTCCCGACACCCGTGCCGGCAACTGGGACGCCTGCGCCGGCTACCATTACAGCGACACGACGATCGACGGCTTTTCGCATACGCACCTGAGCGGTACGGGATGCGCCGACCTTGCGGACATTCTGTTCCATCCGACCACGCGCGAAATCGTGATCCACGACGGCGAGTGTGTCTTGCAGCCCTATTTCTTTTCGCATGACGACGAGCGGGCTTCGTGCGGCTACTACGCCGTGACGCTGCCCGACGTGAATATCGGGGTCGAACTGACCGCCGCGCCCCGTACGGGCGTACACCGCTATACCTTTGCGGGCAAAGGTCCCCGGCGGGTGATCGTCGATCTGCTGCATACGGTCACCGAGGAGAAGATCGACCTGTGCGAACTCCGCCGGACGGCTCCCTACGAGCTGGCCGGCATGCGTCGCACGCAGGGGTGGGTGCCCGATCAGTATGTATTCTTCGCGGCCCGCTTCTCGGAGCCGTTCGCCGACGTGCAGCTGTTGGGGGACAAGCAGGCCGTGCTGACCTTCGCGCCCGACGTGCGGACGCTCACGATCGCCGTGGGACTGTCGTCCGTCAGCGTCGAAAACGCCCGTATGAATTCGCTTGCGGAGGTTCCCGAACTGGATTTCGACGCCGTGCATGCCCGCGCCGTCGGGCAGTGGCGCAAAGCGCTGGGCGACATCGTCGTCGAAGGCGGCTCGCGCGACGAGATGACCAACTTCTATACGGCGCAGTACCATACGAAACTGACGCCCAATCTGATGAGCGACGTGAACGGCGAGTACCGCCGCCACGACCAGACCGTCGCGCGGATGCCCGAAGGGAAGTCCTACTACTCGACGTTCTCGCTGTGGGATACTTTCCGGGCGTGGAACCCGCTCCAGACGCTGGTCGATACCGCGCTGGTGAACGACATGATCCGCAGCATGCTCGACATGTACGATTCAACGGGCGAACTCCCGATCTGGCCGCTGGCTTCGGGCGAGACGGGCACGATGATCGGCTACCATGCCGTGTCGGTCATCGCCGACGCCTATCTGAAGGGAATTCGCGGCTATGACGCCGACAAGGCGCTGGAGGCGATGATCCGTTCGTCGAACATCAATAAGAAAGGTTCGGATTATTATACGGCGCAGGGATATATCCCCTCCAATATCAAGCGCGAATCGGTCTCCTGTACGCTGGAATACGCCTACGACGACTGGGCGATCGCCCGCATGGCGCAGGCCATGGGCCGCGACGACGTGTTCGGGGAATATGCGCGGCGTGCGCTCAACTATGTGAATGTTTTCGACGGCTCGACCTGCTTTTTCCGCGGCCGTCAGTCCGACGGCAACTGGTCCGCGCCGTTCGAAGAGTTCGCCACGGGCCGCGACTATACCGAGGCCACGCCGTGGCACTACCGCTTCTTCGTGCCGCACGACGTGAACGGCCTGATCCAGCTTTTCGGCAGCCGCGAGGCGTTCGTCCGCGAAATGGACCGGCTCTTCACGCTCGAATCGGACGAAATGCAGCTCGACGTGAGTGACGTGACGGGCCTGATGGGGCAGTACGCCCACGGCAACGAGCCGAGCCACCATATGGCTTACCTTTATAATTATGTGGGACAGCCGTGGAAGACGCAGGAGCTGACGCGCCGCCTGCTGCACGAGATGTACGCCCCGACGCCCGAAGGCATCATCGGCAACGAGGACTGCGGCCAGATGTCGGCATGGTACGTCTTCTCCAGTCTGGGATTCAATCCCGTGTGTCCCGGCTCGAACGAATTCGCGCTGACCGCGCCCCAGTTCCCGAAAGCCGTCGTGCGGCTGGCCAACGGCCGTACGCTGACCGTTACGGCCGACAATCCGCGCCGCAACGTCTATATCGCTTCGGTGACGCTCGACGGGAAGCCGATCGACCGGAACTACATCACCTACGACGAACTGATGCAGGGCGGCGAGCTGCACTATGCGCTCCGGCCGCGCCCCGATTACGAACGCGGGACGGACGATGCGGCCGCGCCCCATTCGCTGACCCGCGGCGAGGTGGTTTCGATTCCCTATACCACGCAGAACGTGAGCCTGTTCACCGAGCCGCTCGCCGTCGCTCTGGCGACGACGACCTCCGGAGCGGAAATCCGCTATACGCTCGACGGCTCGGAACCCACCGAAACGTCGGCGCTCTACGCCGCTCCCGTGCCGGTGGACCGTTCGCTGACGCTCAAGGCCAAAGGATTCAAACCCGGCGCTGCGCCTAGTCGTACGCTGACGCTCGAAGCCGAGAAAGCGGTGTTCCACCGGGGTATGCCCGCAGAGACCGCCACGCGTCCCGGCGTCGCTTACAGCCATTACGAAGGCGTTTTCTCGTGTGTGAACGACATCCGGAAGGGAAAATACGTGTCGTCCGGCACGATGCCTGCGCCTTCGATCGCCCAAGCTCCGCAGGAGGACCACTTCGCCTATGTCTTTACGGGATTGATCCTCATTCCGGAGCGGGGCATTTGGGAGTTCATGACCAAGAGCGACGACGGCAGCGTGCTGATGATCGGCGACCGTAGGGTGGTGGACAACGACGGGTCCCACGCTTCGGTCATGGCGACCGGACGCGTGGCGCTCGAAGCGGGACTGCACCCTTACACGCTGCTCTATTTCGAGGATTACGAAGGACAGGACCTCGCGTGGGGCTGGAAAGCGCCCGGAGCGGAGGGCTTCGAAGCGATCCCCGAAGCGAATCTGCGGCTGACGAATTGACGGAAATATTGTATTTACATAAAAAAACAGGGGACTATGAAACGATTGATCTATCTTCTTGCGGCGGTTGCGTTCACCGCCTGCGGCTCGGCGACTTCGCTCAGCGTGATGACCTTCAACATGCGTTACGACAATCCCGAAGACGGGCAGAACAACTGGCGTTTCCGCCGCGAACGGGTCGCCGGGGTGATTAAGGCGCAGGAGGTCGATGTGCTCGGCACGCAGGAGCTGCTTTCCAACCAGTTCAATGATCTGAGCGGTCTGCTGACCGGGTATCAAGGAGTGGGCGTCGGACGGCTGGACGGCGTCGAGTCGGGCGAATACTGCGCCGTGTTCTTCAGGAAGGACCGCTTCACGCTGCTCGATTCGGGAACGTTCTGGCTGAGTGAGACCCCCGAAGTGGTGGGGTCGCTGGGCTGGGACGGCGCCTGCGAGCGAATCGCCACATGGGTCGTGTTGCGCGACAGGGACGGCCGGGAATTCTTCTTCATCGACACCCATCTCGACCATGTCGGGCAGGTGGCGCGCGACGAGGGCGTGAGCCTGCTGATGAAGCGCATCGAAACCCTGAGCGGAGGACGTCCCGTGATCCTGACGGGCGACTTCAACTCGGAACCCGGATCGTCGGTGGTGGCCCATGTGCAGAAGGACGGCGTGCTGCGCGACGCGAAGGCGATCGCGGCGCAGCGGTCGGGAACCGATTGGAGCTTCTCCGATTTCGGACAGATTCCCGAAGCCGAGCGGCCCCTGCTGGATTATATCTTCGTGAGCGGCGACATCGAAGCCGTCCGCTATGAAGTGCTGCCCGACACCTTCGACGGCGGCTATGTTTCCGACCACGCTCCGGTGATGGCCGTTGTCAAAATCGCTAAATGACTCCGACGATGAAAAAGATACTGAAAAGCTGGCTGCTGGCTGCGGCATTGTGCTTCTGCGTAACGGCTGCGGCCGAACGCCCCGTGCTGATCCATTCGCACAACGACTATTGCCGCCGCGCTCCCTTCTGGCAGGCTTATGCGCAGGGGGTCTACTCGATCGAAGCCGATGTGTTCCTGCACGACGGCCGGCTGCTGGTGGGGCACGATGTCGAGGACCTTTCGCCCGACATGACTTTCGAGTCGCTCTACGTCGAGCCGATCGTGACGCTTTTTGGGCGCAACGGCGGCCGCGCATGGAAAGATTCGGACGAACGTCTGCAACTGATGGTCGAACTCAAATCGGCGACCGAACCGACGCTGCAGGCCGTTACGGCGCTGCTGGGCCGTTATCCCGAAGTCTTCGATCCGGCCGTGAATCCCGAAGCCGTGCGTATCGCCGTCACGGGACGGGTTCCCGCGCCTGAGGATTTCGGCAAATATCCCGCCTATGTCCGTTTCGACGGTAATTGGGAGACCGATTATACCCCGGACCAGCTGGAGCGCATCGCCCTCGTAAGCGTAAACTTCAGGAACTATTCGCAGTGGAACGGCAAAGGTTCGATCATTCCCGCCGAGCGTGTGAAGTTGGAAAAGATCATCGACCGCGCCCACGGCTGGGGCAAGCCCGTGCGTTTCTGGGGCGCTCCCGAAGGAACGACGGTCTATTATACGTTCTACGACATGGGGATCGACTACATCAACACCGACCGTCCGGAGGTCTGCGCCGGATTCTTCGACGATTTCGGCAACAAGAATTTCCAGATCGGCCAGCGCCGTACGTCCGTCGGTGGCGTGACCGGCACGAAGCGTCTGGACAAGACCACGCGCGATTTCAGGGGATTTCAGAACGATAAACTGCAGCTCACCGAGGGTATCGACGTTTACACGCCGACCTATCGAAACGACGGCGGCAAGGGAAAAGTCAGAAACGTAATCTACCTGATCGGCGACGGCATGGGCCTTTCGCAGATCGTGGCAGCGTTTTATGCCAACAAGGGCCTTACGACGCTGCAGATGAAGTATATGGGCCTGCAGCAGAACAATGCGCTGGATGCCTTCACGACCGACTCGGCTGCGGGCGGCAGTGCGCTGGCGACGGGCGAACGTCACGACAACCGCCATATTTCGATGAGTTCCGAAGGTGAGCCGTATCCTTCGCTGAGCGACTTTTTCCATGACAAGGGGATGCCGGTGGGCGTGCTGACGCTCGGCAATGTCGCCGACGCTACGCCGACGGCCTTTTACGGACATTCGGTCGAACGCGACAACGCCGACGAGCTGACCCGCTGCCTGATGGACGGCCGCGTGGACCTGCTCTGCGGCAGCGGCATCCGCGAATTCACCCGCCGCAGCGACGGCGTGGAGCTGATCTCCGAGCTGGAAAAACAGTATGACTTCGTGCGTTCGGTTGATGAGATCACCGCCCGGAAAGGCAAGGTGATCTGCATCGACGAGACGATGGACGATGCCGCCGAGCAGGCCAACCTCACCTTGCTGGCCGACGCCACGAGGGCTTCGATCGCCAAACTGCAGGAGCGGGGCGGCAAAGGCTTCTTCCTGATGGTCGAGGGCGCCAAGATCGACTATGCCGGCCATTCGCGCTGCCTGCCCGGCTCGATTATCGAGATGCTGAGCTTCGACCTCGCCGTGGCCGAAGCGCTGAAATTCGCCGACCGAAACGGCGAGACGCTCGTCGTGGTCACCGCCGACCACGAGACGGGCGGACTGGTGCTGGTGGACGGCGACGAGCGGACGGGCCGCGTGATGGGCGTCTATGTCTCCGACGACCATACCCCCGCGATGCTTCCCGTATTCGCATACGGTCCCGGAGCCGACAAGTTCTGCGGTACGTATATGAATACGGAGATCGCCCGCAGGATCAAATCGCTGATAAAATAAACCGCATATTATGACGCTACGCAAACAAATCGCGGCGCTTCTGCCGCTGGTCTTCGCAGCGGGAGCGGCCGGAGCGCAGGGCCTTAAATCGGGTCCTTACGAGCTGCCTTACAAGAATACCTATGTAAAAGAGGTCTTCGTGGCCGAAAACGAATTCCGGACCGCCAAGCCCGAAACCATCAAGCCCCGTTCGTTCGCCGAGGCCCGCAAGATCCTGCCCGCACCCGTGTGGGAGGGGCACGACAAAGAGATCGAGATGTACTGGCATGCTTGGCGGATCGCCGTGGGCAACATCCGCCAGCCGCAGGAGGGATCGGGATTCGTCTCGCCGTATCTGGATATCGCCTACAACGGCAATATTTTCATGTGGGACGCCTCGTTCATGATGATGTTCGCCCGCTATGGCTACCGCTTCTTCCCGTTCCAGCGTTCGCTGGACAATTTCTATGCGAAGCAGCATCCCGACGGCTTCATCTGCCGCGAAATCCGGGCCGACGGTTCCGACTGTTTCGAGCGTTACGATCCGACTTCGACCGGCCCGAACCTGCTGCCGTGGGTCGAGCTGATGTACTACCGCCAGTTCGGCGATATCGACCGCCTGCACAAGGTCTTCCCCGCGCTGTGCGCCTACGCCAAATGGTGGCGGCTCAACCGCACGTGGCCCGACGGCACCTACTGGTCGAGCGGCTGGGGAACGGGCATGGACAACATGCCCCGCGTGAAGCCCGAATACAACCCGATCTTTTCGCACGGACATATGGTCTGGCTCGATACCAACCTGCAGCAGATGCTGGTAGACGAATCGCTGCTGAACATCGGTTTTTATATCGAGCGCTGGCAGGAGATCGAGGATATGGAGGACGAGATGAAGCGGTTGCGCGCCTATGTGAACGAACATCTCTGGGACGAGCGGACGGCTTTCCTGTACGACCGCTACGGCGACGGAATGCTCTGCACGACCAAGGGAATCGGCGCATTCTGGGCTTTGCAGGCCGATGCGCTGGACAAGGAGCGGCTCGACCGCATGGTGGCGCATCTGAGCGATACGACCGAGTTCGACCGTCCGCACCGCGTGCCGTCGCTCTCGGCCGACCATCCGAAATACAATCCGCTGGGCCGCTACTGGCAGGGCGGCGTATGGCCCGGTACGAATTACATGACCATCGACGGCCTTTACCGTAAGGGCTATCACGACCTTGCGCGGGAGATCGCCGCGAACCATTACGCCGCAGTCTTCGAGGTGTGGAAGAATACCGGCACCTTCTGGGAGTACTACGCCCCGGAGAAGATCGAACCCGGATTCATGGCACGCAAGGACTTCGTGGGCTGGACCGGACTTCCGCCCATCGCCGTCTTCATCGAGTATATCCTCGGCGTGAAGTCGGATTACTCCGAAGGCCGCATCGTGTGGGACATCGAGCATACCGAGGCCCACGGCATCGAACGCTATCCCTACGGGCCGGACGGCGTCGTGGGGCTGAAGGTCAAACGGCGCGCTTCGGCCGGCGAGACGCCCTCCGTGAGCGTTGAGACCAACGTGCCCTTCGACCTGACGGTGACGTGGGGCGACGGCCGGAGCCGTACGGTCCGCGTGGAGAAGAGCGGCAGCGTGAAACTGAACTGAGCAACCCAACCTGCTTATGAAAAAGATAACGACACTTATGTGCGCCGTTGCCTTGTGGTGTTCGGCGCAGGCGCAGAGGCCCGCTCTGGAATTCAACGGGGAGGGGAAATTCAAGATCGCGCAGTTCACCGACGTGCACCTCGATCTGGGGAATCCCTACCGGCAGGCGCAGGCGGAGAAGACGATCGCTCAGATGCGTTATATCCTCGATGCGGAGCGGCCCGATCTGGTCGTCTTCACGGGCGACGTGGTGACGGGAAAACCTGCCGCCGAAGGGTGGAAGCGCGTGCTGGCGCCCGTTGCGGAGCGTAACCTGCCGTTCTGCGTGGTGCTGGGCAACCACGACGCCGAACAGGATATTCCGCGCGCCGGAATCGGCCGCATCGTCACTTCGTATGCCGGGACGCTCAACACGCTGAACGCCGACGGCGAACTGGCCGACGTGGTGCTGGAGATCGCCGGGAAGAAATCGCCTGCGGCGTTGCTTTACTGCCTCGATTCGCACGACTATTCGACTGTCGAGGGTATCGACGGTTACGGCTGGTTCACGCAGGATCAGATACGCTGGTACCGCGACCGGAGCGCCGCCTATACCGGGGCCAACGGCGGGAAACCGTTGCCGGCGCTGGCCTTTTTCCATATCGCCCTGCCCGAATACGTCGCGGCGTGGCGCAATCCCGACAATACGCATATCGGCCGCGCCGCCGAGGACGAGTGTCCGGGCGAGCTGAATCCCGGCATGTTCGCGGCAATGGTCGAGAGCGGCGACGTGACGGGGGTGTTCGTGGGGCATGACCACGACATCGACTACGTCGTTGCCGAGAAGGGTATAGCGCTCGGATACGGACGTTTTTCGGGCGACGATACGACCTACAACAACTTGCGCCCCGGCGTGCGTCTGCTGGTGCTGACCGAAGGCGAACGGGGCTTCGAGACGTGGATTCACGAGCGCGACGGACGGATCGTCGATCACGTGGAGTTCCGCGACGGCAGGATCAGCAAAGTCAAGAACAGCAATTAACAGACAAGAGATGAGAATAGGCGTGGATTTGGGCGGCACGAACGTGCGCGCCGGCCTTGTGAAAGACGGACATATCGTGCGGCTGCTTTCCGAACCCTGCAAAGCCGACCGTCCCGAAGGGGAGGTGGTGGATCATATCGCATCGCTTATCGGGGAGCTTATGCGACCTGAGGTGTCGCGGATCGGTATCGGCGTGCCGTCGGTGGTGGACGCCGCGCGGGGAATCGTATATAATGTGGTGGGCATCCCTTCGTGGCGCGAGGTTTACCTCAAAGACCTGCTCGAAAAGCGTTTCAGCGTGCCGGTGCATGTCAACAACGACTGCAACTGTTTTGCGCTGGGCGTCTGCCGCTTCGGCGAGGCGAGCGCGTTCAGCGACGTGGTGTGCGTGGCGCTCGGCACGGGCGTCGGCGCGGGAGTCGTGATCGGCGGGAAACTCTACTGCGGCCGGGACACCGGGGCGGGGGAGATCGGAAGCATCCCGTATCTGGACCGGGATTACGAATACTATTGCAGCAGCCGCTTCTTCGTGGGCCGCGGCACGACGGGCAAGGAGGCTTACGAGCGCGCCGCGGCGGGCGATCCCGAAGCGTTGGCGCTCTGGCGCGAGTTCGGGGGGCATGTCGGCCAGCTGGTGATGCTGGTGCTCTATACGTACGACCCCGAAGCGATCGTCTTCGGCGGCAGCATCGCCCATGCATTCGGCTTTTTCCGTGAAGCGATGTACGAACAGCTGAAACGGTTCCCCTATGCCAAGACCGTCGAGGGACTGCATATCTGCTGTTCGAATATCGACCACGTAGGACTGCTGGGAGCTTCGGCCTGCGAATAAATGACGCGGTGCTTTGGCGAAATCCGTTTTTTTGTTATATTTACCGGGTAAGTTGCACCGAAACCCACGAAAACGATCCGATATGAAGAGACTTTTACCTGTTTTGGCATTGTTCGCCGTATTGTGCGGCTGTTGCAGTTGCGGCAGGGTGATTCCGACCGACGGCGAAGTGGCTGTCGTGCCGCTCCCGGAGCATATCGTGGAGGGGCAGGGCACCTTCCGCCTGACCTCCGACGCCGAGGTGGTCCTGCTGTTCGACGACGAGCGTCTGTCCGGCGTGACTGCCGCGCTGAACAAGGTGCTGATGCCGCTGTTCGGCCGCGGCCCGCGGGTAAGGCATGCCGACAAGGCCGCGGACCATGCGGTGAACGTCACCCGCGACGAGACGATGCCTGCGGAGGCCTACCGCCTTTTCGTAACTCCCTGCCGGATCGACATCGTCGCCGGAGGAGCGCAGGGGGCGTTCTATGCCGTGCAGACGCTGCGCCAGCTGCTTCCGGCGGCAGCGTACGAAGCCGACGACGTGCGGGCCGTCGAACTGCCCGTCGTCACGATCGAGGACAAACCGTGTCTGGGTTACCGGGGCATGATGCTCGATGTCGGCCGTCACTTCTTCACGGTCGATGAGGTGAAGGAGGCGCTCGACATCATGGCCCTGCACAAACTCAACGTCTTCCACTGGCATCTGACCGACGATCAGGGGTGGCGCATCGAAATCAGGAAATATCCGAAACTCACCGAAATAGGTTCCGTACGCAGCCGTACGCTGATCGGCCGCGATCCGGGCGGCACGTACGACGAGAACTGCAAATTCGACGAAACGCCTTACGGCGGTTACTATACGCAGGATGAGATCCGCGACGTGGTGAATTACGCTGCGGAGCGTTTCATCACGGTGATTCCCGAAATCGAATTTCCGGGGCATGCCGTCGGGGCGCTGGCCTCCTATCCGTGGCTGGGCTGTACGGGCGAGCAGTACGAAGTGCGCCAGACGTGGGACATCGACGACCGGGTTTTCTGCATCGGCAAGGAGACGACGTTCGAATTCATCGAGGGGGTGCTCGAAGAGGTGTTGGAGCTGTTTCCTTCGGAGTATATCCATATCGGCGGCGACGAGTGCCCGACGGTGATGTGGAAGAAATGCCCGCATTGCAAAGCGCGCATGAAGGCCGAGCGGCTGAAGCGGCCGCGCCGGTTGCAGAACTATGCCACGGCCCGCGTCGAGAAATTCCTCAACGCCCACGGACGCAGGCTGATCGGTTGGGACGAGATACTGGAGGGCGAAGTGACGCCGACGGCCACGATCATGTCGTGGCGGGGCGCCGAAGGCGGCATCAAGGCTGCGAAGATGGGCAACCACGCCATCATGGCTCCGACGACGCACTGCTATCTGGACTATTACCAGACGCGCGATACGGCTGGGGAACCGCTCGCCATCGGCGGTTATCTGCCTGTGGAGAAGGTCTATTCGCTCGATCCTTTCGAGATGCTGACGGCTGACGAACAGCGCTGTATACTGGGCGTGCAGGCCAACCTCTGGACCGAGTACATCGCCACGTGGCCCCATGCCGAATACATGCTGCTGCCGCGCCTGAGCGCGCTGGCCGAAGTGGGGTGGAGTCTCGACCGGAAGGATTACGGCGACTACCTGCGCCGCGTACGCCGGCTGGCGAAGATTTACGACGCCTGCGGATATAATTATGCGAAACATATCTTCGGGAAGTGACATGTTTTCCGCAGACGGAATAGGGGGACGATGCGTATGCCGTCCCCTTTTCCGTTTCCCGGCGGCAACGGGGAGGGGCTGCGATATTATATGGGCGATTCCGCTGGGCAGTTCGTAAATTTTTCCTATCTTTGAGGGCAAAAAGTGTACGGATCATGGATTTGAAATACGTGCGGAGCGAATTGCAGAAGCTCTCTGAAATCATAGACAATTGGAACACCCCGCAGGAGACTGCGACCCTCGAACGGGATCTGGTGCTCGAAAAACTGCGGAAGTTATACGATGCCGTGCGTTTCGGCGCGGATGCGGATCTTGCGGCGGGCAGTGGAAATGCGGCGGAAGAGGCCGCATCTGAGACGGCTCCGACCGAAATTCCGGTCAGCATCGACCTCGGCGAAATACTTCCGCTCGACCCGTTCGCGGTTGAGGCGCAGGCCGAACCGGATGCTGCCGCCAAACGGGACGCTGTTGGCGAAGCGGGTGCGGCTTTTGAGTCCGAATCTTTTGCCGAGGTGGGGGCGTCCTTTGAGTCGGAGTCAGTCGCCGAAGCTGGTGCGGTCTCCGAGTCGGAATCCGTTTCCGAGCCGGAATCTGTTTCCGAGCCGGAACCGGAGACGGTGCCGGAATCGAAGCCTGAGTTCGGGTCCGAACAGGCCGTCGAACCGGGCGTAAATTTCGCAGGGCATTCCGAACCTGCCGAAGAACTAGCTGCCGAACCTGAAGTTGTTGCCGATTCTGCCGAAGCATTTGTTTCGCAGTCCGATTCCGACGGCGGGACGAACCCGATTTCAGAACCGGAAATCTCTGCCGCTGAACCCGTGACCGAATCCGGACCGGTCGCTTCTGAGCCTGAATCCGAGTTTTCCATTGAGGAGACGGCTCCGGCAGAGCCCGTTGCCGGAAATGCCGCGGAACCTGCCGCCGAGCAGTCAGTGCCGCTGGCGGAAACTGTCCGAGAATCGGAGGGAGCGTCCGAAAAGCCCGAATTCATTGCTGAACCCGTCGTCGAATCCGCGACCGAATCTTTCGCAGAGTCGCTTTCCGAATCCGTTGCGGAGTCCGTCTCAGAACCCGCTGCCGAGTCGGTTGTCGAGTCCGTTGCGGAGTCCGTCGTCGAGTTTCCAGCCGACCCCGTCTCAGAATCCGCTGCCGAGTCCGTCTTCGGGTCGCATTCCGAATCGGTTGCAGAGCCTGCCGCCGAATCAGCCGCCGCACCTGCGCCGTCCGTCGATGCGGAACAGGCTCCGGCGCAGGAAGCTCCTGCCAAAGCCGAAGCGCATTCCGCGCCGGGAACTCAACCCATAGCTCCGACACTGTTCGAACTGGAAGATGAGACTGTCCGTCACCGCCATAAACAGCGCGTCATCATGTCGCTATATAATACGGAGCCTGCGGCGCCTGCCCCGAAGCCTGCGCCTGCCCCGAAGCCTGCATCCGTTCCGGCCCCTGAGCCTACCGCAAAACCTGTTGCGGGAGGGAACCCTGCGGCCGAAGCGCCGTTCGCACAACCGGCGGTGCCCGGTTCCGCGTCATCCGGTTCCGCAGCGTCCGATTCTGTATCGGCCGGAACTGCCGCCGCCGGAGTCTCCGTTTCCGCCGATGCAACTGCCGGGTCCGCCCTTTCTGCAACTCCATTTACGGCGCCCGTGACGGAACCCGCAGCATCCGCGACAACTTCCGTCGGCTCCGCGACAAGCTCTGCATCCGGACCGGACGCTTTGGCATCGCGGACTCCGGTTGCCGCTCCGCAGCCGAAAGCGGCCGAAACGACTGCGCCCGACAATGCCGGGGATGACGACGAGCCTGATTTCGAAGAGATCACGCTCGAAGCGAAAAACACCTCCGGCGCCGTATTGGGCGAGGTGATCAACCACAATGTGCAGACACTGGCCGACACGATCGCGCCGCCGCGCGACGTGGCGTCCGAACTGCGTCGCAGCGAACACGTTACCGACCTGCGCCGCGCCATCGGCATCAACGACAAGTTCCTGATGATCCGCGACTTGTTCGGCGGCGATGCAGCGGCTTACGAGGCGGCGATCGGAACGCTCAACGGTTTCGACGATTTCGACGAGTGCATGATTTATATCGCCGAGAATTATGCGTGGAACGCCAATTCCGACGGGGCCAAATTCCTGATGGAACTGCTGGAACGTAAATTCGCATAGCTGCATGGCAAAGCTTTATATCGTTCCCACCCCGATCGGCAATCTCGACGACATTACGCTGCGTGCGGTCAATGTCCTGCGCGACGTGGATTTCATACTCGCCGAGGATACGCGGACGACCTCGTTTCTGCTGAAACATCTCGGCATCGAGAAGAAACTCTATTCCCATCATAAATTCAACGAACACGCCACGGTGAAGATGGTCGCCGAGTCGATCGCGGCCGGACGCAATGCGGCGCTGGTGTCGGATGCGGGTACGCCCGGCATCTCCGATCCCGGTTTTCTGCTGGTGCGGACCTGCGTCGAAGCGGGGATCGAGGTCGAGACCCTGCCCGGAGCCACGGCGCTGATTCCGGCGCTGGTGCAGAGCGGATTTCCGTGCGACCGGTTCTGTTTCGAGGGTTTCCTGCCCCAGAAGAAGGGTCGGGCCAAACAGTTGCAGTCGCTTGCCGCGGAGGAGCGCACGATGATATTCTACGAGTCTCCCTACCGCGTGGTGAAGTGTCTCGAACAGTTCGCCGGGGTGTTCGGGCCGGAACGCAGGGTTTCGGTGTCGCGCGAGCTGACCAAGAAATTCGAACAGACCGTTCGCGGTACGGTCGCCGAGGTGCTGGAACACTTCCGCACTACGGACCCCAAGGGGGAGTTCGTGATCGTGCTGGCCGGAAAACCCAAACCGAAGCGGGAGACGGCGGCGGACGAAGAGGAATAAATGAAAGATAGTGCATGTTGAAATGGAAAATACGAACGATACGCATAATGTAAAACGCTCTTTCTCGCTCTGGGTGGGGGAGATGCGTGAATTCCTGCGGGGGCACTTCAGCCTCGACGAAGACAAGGCGCAGCGCGACGAGGTCGTGGCGGCCATCAGCAAGGGCGTGGTGTTCCGCGGGGTGAACCTTTGGGTGCTGATTTTTGCGACGATGATCGCGTCGCTCGGTCTGAACGTCAATTCGGCGGCCGTAATTATCGGCGCCATGCTCATTTCGCCGATCATGGGTCCTATTATGGGCATCGGCCTTTCGCTGGGCATCAACGATTTCGAGCTGCTCAAAAAGGCGCTGCGCAACTATGCGCTGATGTTCATCGTGGCGATTATCACCTCGACGGTCTATTTCCTCGTGTCGCCCCTCTCGTCGAACAGCAGCGAGTTGCTGGCCCGCACGGTGCCGACGACCTACGATGTGCTGATCGCCCTGTTCGGCGGTCTGGCCGGTATCGTGGCGCAGACGCGGCAGGACCGCACCTCGACCGTTATCCCCGGTGTGGCGATCGCCACGGCGCTGATACCGCCCCTCTGCACGGCGGGCTTCGGTCTGGCGACGGGGCAGATAAAATTCTTCGTCGGGGCCTTTTACCTCTTTTTCATCAACTCGGTCTTCATCGCGCTGGCGACTTACCTCATGGTCCGTTTCCTGAAGTACGAGAAGAACGCCTTCATCGACAAGGTGCGCGAACGCAACGTCAAGCGGCTGATGATGGTTATTACGCTCGTGACTTTCATTCCGAGCGTCGTCATCGGTTTCCATATGGTCCGCGTCTCGCTGTTCGAAGCCGTGGCCGACAAATACGTCGCGCAGGTCTTCAGGTTTCCGCATACGCGCGTGATCGAGTGCAACAAGCATTATGCGCACGGCAAAGACCCGTCGCAGATCGAGTTGCTGCTGGTGGGAGAACCCATCGGCGACGAAATTATCGAGAATGCCCGTGCGCAGATGCGCAACTTCGGACTGGAGAAGGCCGAACTGGTGGTGCGTCAGGCCAACAAGACCGACGAGATAAACGTGGCGTCGCTGCAGCAGAGCTACCTCGAACTGCTGGAGGAGAAGAACCGGCGCATCGGCGAAATGACGGCTCAGCTGAAACGCTACCGGGTTACGAACGTCGAAGTGGACGACATTTCGCGCGAAGTGGGCGTCATGATGGAGAATATCAAGGCCATATCGCTGATGAAGGGCATTACGTTCGATGTCGCGGGCACGCCGCTCGATACGACCCTCGTTTGCGTCGTTACGCCCAAGGCGCCCGCCGATTCGATCGACCGGACGACGCTGGCCAGTTGGCTGAGGATACGCACCAAGGTGGATAACGTGAAACTTTTTGTCGAACCCTAACGCCTTGCCGGATGAAACGAGCTGAGCTGAATTTTGCGCAGAAGGTATGGCTGGAGTCTTTGTGGCTCGGCGCCCGTTTCTTTGCCGTGCTGCCGTACTGGTTCAAATATTACGTCGTCGAGAACCTGCTCTTTTTCATACTCTACTACTGCCTGCGTTACCGCATGAAGGTCGTGAACGAAAACCTGCGCAATTCGTTCCCGGAAAAGAGCGTCGGGGAGCTGGCCGTCATCCGCCGCAATTTCTACCGGACGCTGGCCGAGATATTCGTCGATACGGTCAATATGGCCCATATGGGCGAAGAAAAGGCCCGCACGGTGCTGACAGTGAAGGGATTCGACGAACATTACAAGGCCGTGCACGGCCGCGACTGGATCGCTATGACGGCCCATTTCGGCTGTTGGGAGTATTGTTCCTACTGGGGGCTTTACGAACGCTCGCAGATGTTGGTGGCGGTGTATCATCCCCTGCGCAGCAAGGTCATGGAGCGGCTTTACCAGCGTTTGCGCAACTACGAAAATTCGATGACCGTGGCCATGAAGGATTCGCTGCGCTTCTACCTGCGCAACCGGGAATGCGGCGTGGACGGCAAAAACCTCGTCATGGGGCTTATCGCCGACCAGAATCCGCCGCGCCGTCCCGACAGCCACTGGTTCCGCTTCCTCAATCAGGATACGATTTTTTTCGACGGCGGGGAGAAGCTGGCGCTGCGCTGCAAACTGCCGGTCTATTTCGTCAGGATGGACCGTCTGCGGCGGGGCCGCTACCAGATGTCGTTCGAGCCGATTTACGACGGTGAAGAGCAGGTTGCCGAATACGAAATTACGGAGCGTTACGTTAGGAAGCTGGAAGCGATGATCCGCGAACACCCGGAACTCTGGATGTGGTCGCACCGCCGCTGGAAACACAAACGTACAAATGCCGGTCGCTAAGATAGTCATACTCAACTGGAACGGCGCGGAACACCTGCGCCGTTTCCTGCCCAGTGTCGTCGCTGCGGCCCCTGCCGGCGTGGAGGTCGTGGTCGCCGACAACGGCTCGACGGACGATTCGCTGAGGGTGCTGGCGACGGAATTTCCTTCCGTCGGGGTGTTGCGTCTCGATGCCAATTACGGTTTTGCCGGAGGGTATAACCGGGCTTTGAAGCAGGTCGAGGCGGACTATTATCTGCTGCTCAATTCCGACATAGAGACGCCCGAAGGGTGGCTCGCTCCGATCCTCGACGTGCTGGAACGCGAACCCGACGTAGCCGTCGTCTCTCCGAAACTGATCTCATGGACCGACCGCACGAAATTCGAATATGCAGGTGCTTCGGGCGGATTTATCGACTTTCTCGGCTATCCGTTCTGCCGGGGGCGCATCCTCAGACAGGTCGAGACCGACGAGGGCCAGTACGACGACGCCCGCGACGTTTTCTGGGTCAGCGGCGCCGCATTCTGCTGCCGGGCCGATGTGTTCCATGCGCTGGGCGGCTTCGACGCCGATTTTTTCGCCCACATGGAGGAGATCGACCTCTGCTGGCGCATGCAGCTGGCCGGTTACCGGGTGCGGGTCGTGCCGCAGAGCAGGGTCTACCACCTCGGCGGCGGTACGCTCACGACCGATTCGCCGACCAAAGTCTTCTACAACCACCGCAATAATCTGGCGATGCTCTACAAGTGCTCTTCGTCCGTGCAGCGGGTCTCGGTTGCCGTCGTGCGTCCTGCGCTCGACTTGCTGGCGGCCCTGTCCTATCTGGTGCAGGGGCGGAGCGACAATTTCCGGGCGGTGTTCCGCGCCTACCGCGATTTCCTGCGGTGGCACCGCGATCTGTCCCGCAAGCGGAAGACCATCCGGCAGAATCGCAAAGGGGCCGCGGAAGAGAAGATTTACCGGGGATCGGTGGTGCTGCGTTATCTTTTAGGCAGGAGGACTTTCGGGCGGATGATGTAGGCAAATTCGCAAAATCGGAAAAGTCCGTTTCTCCGGCGGAGAATACCTTTGTCGCCGAGATGAAGAACAAACCAGCCACGACAGCCGATTATCAGCGGCGGATCAACACCGTCGTCGAATACATCCGGACCCATCTGGACGAAACGCTCGACCTGTGTACGCTGGCCGAGGTGTCGTCGTTTTCGCCCTGCCATTTCCACCGCATCGTTTCGGCCTTTCTGGGCGAGCCGCCGGGGGAGTTCATCGCCCGCACCCGCATCGAGACGGCGGCACGCCTGCTGCTTTACTCCGATCTTACGGTCGCGGAGATCGCCTACCGCGTGGGGTACGACGCTCCGTCGTCGCTGACCAAGGCTTTTGGACGGTTTTTCGGCATCTCGCCAAAAGAGTACCGAACCGCTAAAAACCTTCCGTCCATGACAACACGCATGCATTCCGACGCCGGAATCCGGTTGTCGAAACCCAAAATGCTGGAAATTCCCGAAAAGACCGTGGCCTATCTCCGCGCTCAGGGGGATTACGGCGAAGTCGATTACGGCGACTGTTTCGCCCGGCTCTGGCAATACGTCAAAGAGCAGAAACTCTTCTCGGCGGGGATCGAGTCCATCGTCGTTTACCACAACGATCCCGACATTTCGAAATCCGGCGACCTGCGGTGCGACGTATGCCTGACGATTCCCAAAGGCCCGGTGGCCGTCGGCCCCGTGGGCGTCAAGACGATCGCCGCAGGCCGCTATGCGATGTTCGTCCATACGGGTCCTTATGCCGGATTGGGCGGCGCCTATCACAAAATCTTTCGGGAGTGGCTGCCCCGAAGCGGCTGCGAACTGCGTGACAGCCCCGGTTTTGAACGCTACCGCAATAATCCCGACCGGGTGCCGGCGGAAAAGCTGAAAACGGAGATTTATATTCCGCTGAAATAGAAGTCGGTCCGGACTGAAAACCGGTCCGGATGCAATGAACCAACCGCCCGGCAGGCGTGGTTGGTCCGTCGTACGAAAAAGCGGCCCGCTCAGCGGGCCGCTTTTCGCGGGGAGCGTGTCCCCGTTCGGTATCGCAACTCGATTTTCAGCCGATCGCCTTTACTTATTGATCTTCGCCCATGAATCCTTGAGCGTCACCGTGCGGTTGAACACGAGGTGTTCGGGCGTCGAGTCGGTGTCGGGGCAGAAGTAGCCCACGCGCTCGAACTGAACGGCCTGACCGACCGGAACGTCGCGCAGCGACGGTTCGAGATAGCCTTTGATTCGGACCATCGATTCGGGGTTGAGATTGTCCTCCCAAGTCTGCCCCTCCTCGACGTCGTCGGGGTTCTCCTTGGTGAAGAGCGGGTTGAACAGGCGGATTTCGGCTTCGACAGCGTCTTTGGCCGACACCCAGTGGATGACGCCTTTTACGCGGCGGCCGTCGCTCGACGAGCCTTGGCCCGACATCGGGTCGTAGGTGCAGCGCAGTTCGGTGACGTTGCCTTCGGCATCCTTAACCACCTCCTCGCATTTGATGAGGTACGAGTAGCGCAGACGCACTTCGCCGCCCGGCGAGAGACGGAAGAACTTCTTGGGAGGCTCCTCCATGAAATCGTCGCGTTCGATGTAGATCACCTTCGAGAAGGGAACCTGACGCGTTCCGGCCGTTTCGTCCTCAGGATTGTTGATCGCCGTGAAGAGTTCCGTCTTGTTCTCGTCGTAGTTGGTGATGACCACTTTCAGCGGGTTGAGTACGGCCATGCGACGCTGGGCGACCTTGTTCAGGTCTTCGCGGACGCAGTATTCCAGCTTGCCGAGGTCGATGACGTTGTCGCGTTTGGCAACGCCTACCATTTCAGCGAAGTTGCGCACCGAAGCCGGGGTGTAACCCTTGCGGCGCAGGGCGCAGATGGTCGGCATGCGGGGGTCGTCCCAGCCCATCACGGCGCCTTCCTGCACTAATTTGAGCAGTTTGCGCTTCGACATCATCGTATAGGTGAGGTTCAGACGTGCGAATTCGTACTGATGCGAGGGGAAGATCTCCAGCGCTTGGATGAACCAGTCGTAGAGCGGACGGTGTACGTCGAATTCGAGCGTGCAGATCGAGTGGGTGATCTGCTCGATCGAGTCGCTCTGGCCGTGGGCGTAGTCGTACATCGGGTAGATGCACCACTTGTCGCCCGTGCGGTGATGCTCGGCGTGGATGATGCGGTACATGATCGGGTCGCGGAACAGCATGTTGGGGTGGGCCATGTCGATCTTGGCGCGCAGGACCTTTTCGCCGTCGGCGAATTCGCCTTTCTTCATGCGCTCGAACAGGTCGAGGTTCTCCTCGACGGAGCGGTCGCGCCACGGTGACGGCGTACCCGGAACGGATACCGTGCCGCGGTTTTCGCGGATCTGCTCCTGCGTCTGGTCGTCCACGTAGGCCAGCCCCTTCTTGATGAGGACCACGGCCCAATCGTAGAGCTGGTCGAAATAGTCCGACGCATAGCGCTCTACGGCCCAGTCGAAGCCGAGCCAGTGGATGTCGCGCTTGATCGAATCGATGTATTCGACGTCCTCCTTGACGGGGTTCGTGTCGTCGAAGCGCAGGTTACACTTGCCGCCGTATTTCTTCGCCAGTCCGAAGTTGATGCAGATGCTCTTGGCGTGTCCGATATGCAGGTAGCCGTTCGGTTCGGGTGGGAAACGGGTCTGTACGCGCGTTTCGCCCTTGGCGATCGACTCTTCGATGATCTCTTCGAGGAAGTTCAGCGACTTCTCCCGTGTTTCGTTTGTTTCGCTTGCCATATGTTTCGCTTGTTGTATTTTTATTTTTTAGCCTTGGGGCCGATGTTGAACAGCTTCTGGATGTCTACCGAGAGCTTGACCATCTGCTGCGTGCCCATGCCTGAGCCGTCGTAATGGAAGACCATGCCCGCCTCGACGCCCATCGTTCCCTTGAAGAACCGGCGGTCATAACCGATCCACGTGCGGTTGTAGATATGGTCGGTGGTCGAGTAGAACTGTTCGCCGGCATAGAGCGGTTCGCCGACATAGGCGTACCGGAACGGCTGGAGGTTTTCACCCAGATAGAGGTTGTTTTCGAGTTTCACGCCCCATTTGGTCATGACGAAGTCGATCTGGGCGCCCTTCTGCTTTTTCCATCCCGACTCGATGCTGCGCGCCCGCTGGGGTGCGAACAGAAAGCCCGCCTTGATGTCGAAGTCGAAGTAGGCGTTGAACTCCCAGCCCGCATAGGGATTGACCAGCAGGTTGTCCGTCACGTTCTCGTTGCCGATCTTTCCGGCGAAATGGAACATCGAGAAGGCGTAGCCGAAGTAGAACCCCTTGTCGAGCGTGTAGCGGCCCGCCGAGATGATGCGGAACATTTCGCGCGACTCCTCGGAGTACATGCCCTCCCAGTCGATGGCCATTTCCACATAGGTGTTCCTGCGTTCCGTGGATTTGTAGTGTCCCAGAAAACCCGAAAGGCGGTTGTGGTAGAACGCCGTCGAATCCCCGAAGAACGCCAGCGAGTAGTCGCCCAGCAGCTCTTTGCGGTCGAAGATTCCGGCGTTGGCCTGCACGTTCCTGCTGTTGAACTGATAGTAGGCTAAGGGGCGCGCCTTGCTCAGGAATTTGGTGTCGTCGCCGAAGTTCTGCAAGAGGTCCACGCCGACGATCAGCCGGTTTTTGTCCATCCATTCCACGCCGATCCGGGGTGTGAGCCGGGCGCTGAAGAGCGTCTGCGATTCGTTGAAATCGTTGTTGGCGTACTCCCGGTTGTCGAAGCGGGTCGTGAAGTCGGCGCCGACGATCAGCTTCTGCGCTTGGAGACCTCCCCCCGTAATGAAGAGGGCGAGCGCGAATGTCAAGACTTTTTTCAGAGACATAGTGTTGTGTTGATTAGGACCCCAAAAATAGGTAAAATATTTTTTATTTGACTACTTTTGGTGGCAAAAGCTTCAATCAAATTCAACTATTTAATAAACAATATATTGTGAAATAATAGGTAATGGTTTGGCGATTATAAAGCCAGTGCTTTTGCATTCCATTTAACTTGTCAAAGACTCTATGACAAAGATATGAAATAGCCGATAAAAAAGCAAATGGAAAGAATTGTCTCATTTGCTTTTCTCTAATTGGGCATTCCAGCTATCGCTGACTGTAGGCAATCAGATTATTGCGCAGGATGTCGAGAAAATGCGTCAGCCGCAACTTTCGATTGATGAGCGTATGGCGACACTATTCCGGATTGTTGATACGGACGTTGAAAGTTCTGGAAAGCACATCGACAAGTGTCGCCAGATCGACCCGTGTGCCGTCTATGCGGCGTATGGCTCCGGAGAGATGCAGAGCCGTTATCAGTTCCATGATATTGTTCGGAGAGAAACAGTGGTGATTTGGATACTTCGACCGATACCGGAGCGGCGATGGATGGATAACAAGCCGGGTAAAGACCAATCGGATTTCGAAATTCGTCAACAGAAGCGCCGATTTGAGCAGCGACGCTTGCGGAGATTCCTTCTCGACAATCCGCTCCTGCAACCGCATCAGGCGGGATTGGAGGCGGGCAAGTTCGTGCAGCAGGTCGATAAACTCTTTATAAGAAGCATGAAAGGCTGTACACACCGCATCCGACAATCGACTGTTAAGCAGTGTGTCAAGCATGACGATAAATTGATTTTTGTCCAAGTTGTCCATAATCCGGTTCATAAAGAATTTAGATGGTTTGCTTCGTAAAAATGGGAATTTCCGCGATGCCGAATTGCACATCCGAATATCCGCCCGGATATAAAAAGTCGGAAAAAATCACTCGTCTTCCTTATTTAAGCTATAAAGCAATGCCTCGGTAAATTTCGTACGATCTTTTTTACGTTCCAAAATACGGCGTTTGACATCGGTCGGATCGCCGAGTTTAACATGCAATGTATTCTCGAAGACCCGAACAAACAGATTGAACGGAGCTGCCGAACCATCTGCCAGCTCAAAAGGAGGCAAAGCCATCCAATCAAGCCCGTATTCGCGACGATGGTTTTACAAGATGTAATTTTCACTCAAAGTCTTTTTATCATAGTTTACAGTGGTATCTATATCAGCAAGAGCAGTTTCGTAGCGACTTATCCATCAACGAACGGTAGCCGTATTAAGACTTTTCCTAACACCGCTGCGGGAGTGCGTAAGTTCATCGGTGCGCTTGCTGTCGCTGAGCATCACTACGTCATGGAAGCTACCGGCAATTACGGCTTCCTGCTGCATCATAAACAGCGTGAAGCCCACGAATCCGAAATATTCCACGACGATGCCCCCGCCGACGAGCCACAGGCTCGATGGCGGGAACCACTCCAGAAGCGAGTAGACCTTGAACAGCAGGTTGAAGATACAGTACAACATGAAAAGAGTACGCCGCAACCACGTCGTGCGATGTAGTCGCCTACCAGCGGCGGTTACTACATCTCCTGCCCGGCGGACGTGATCGTGGCCGACAAACTGACCCTTACGGGTTCGATCGGGGTCTTCGGCATGATCCTCGACACCCGCGAGGCGTTGAAGAACAAACTCGGCATCACCATCGACGGCGTGCAGAGCAACGCCTCGTCGAGCTTCCTCGCCACGCAGCCCCTCACCCCGGTCCAGCGCTCGATGATCATGCGCGGCGTGGACAAGGTCTACACCACCTTCACGAACGACGTGGCCGAAGGCCGCAATCTGCCCATCGAGAAGGTCCTCGACATCGCCGGCGGACGGGTCTGGTCGGGTGCGGATGCGCTGGGCATCGGCCTGATCGACACCTACGGCGGTCTGAAGACGGCCATTGCGCTGGCTGTGGACAAAGCCGATCTGGGCGACAACTACCGCGTGACCGAAGTGACCGAGACTCCGACCGGATTCGCGGCTTTCATCGCGTCGCTCAACATGAGTGTCCGCGAGGCTTTCACCCGTTCGGAACTGGGGCTGATGATGAAGGATTACAACACCGTCCGCGAAGCCTTCCGCCAGCAGGGCGTGCTGATGTACTCGCCCTACAAGGTCGAGATTCGGTAGCATTATCGTTCGATGAAAAAAAGGCTCTCCACTTGTTCGGAGAGCCTTTTTTGTATTTTTTCTATCAATCTAAACTTTGTTAATTCATATTTTCCGTAAAAGGTTTGGGTCTATCCATTTTTTCCGTATATACGTTTCCGAACCGATCTGTTACGGAGACCACGATTTCGGAATTTGCTTCTGTCGCTTTCGTATGGAACATATGGATGCAATTGACGGCTCTCCAATCTTTAGGACGGTTGTTGAATCTCTGGGTTTTATCTCGGATGTACATATAAAGCGGGTCTTTTTCCCACAATTGTTCGACAGGAAGTTCCTGTCCGTCTTCTGTAACTGAGATTTTCCACCGGGGGTCCCAATTGAAGACATTGACCAGAATTTCATTGCTCGCGGGATTTCCGCCGTATTTCTCCGGAACCGTATTGAGATCATAAGCCCGGAACTGGCTCTTTTCGGGCGTTAATCCCACGGCCTTGTAGTGCCATTGTATCTGTTTGCCGGAAATATCGAAAATCTGATAGCCGCTCAGCGTCCCGTCGGTAGTCATGATTCGGACGTCGTTTAGTTTCCAGGAAATGGCCGATGCCGATGCGAAATTATGTTCGAGGATATTATGCGTAATTTGGATATTCCGGTTACGATGATCATGTCCGGTCAGGATGTGCGCTTCTTTGAATGGCTTCAGTATATTTATCAATACCTGCACATCCTGGTATTGTGTATTCCGTTTCTTGGTCATGGGCTTTCCATCGGAAATACCGGTGTAGGTATAGGCAGGAACATGCATGGAGACGATCAGCGGTGTGGATTTATCGACCAATGCAAGATCTTTTTTCAGCCATGCGAGTTGTGCCGAATTAATGAGATATTTATACTTGCAGTTGCCGAGTCCGACGATATTGTCCAGCATGACATAATGTACATCTCCGATGTTGAGCGAATAGTAGGTCGGGCCGATATGCTTGCGATAAAGAGCCGATGCACTCCAATCCAGCTTTTCTTCCGTTGTGCCCGTGGCCGAGGGGTCATTGTCGTGGTTACCCATGATATGGTAGATCGGCGAAGGGTAGTTTTTGAACTCTTTCAGGTAATTCGGCAACATGAAATTTTCATGATACCACCGGGAGTCTGTGGTCATATCGCCCAATGAGAGGGAAAATACTTCTTCCGAGGTTGTATCGACTGCGGCTGTGATGTCGGGCAGGAATGTAGAACGAAATTGCTCTAAATCCCGGTGTGTCGCACTGCCGATCAGATGTACGTCGGCCATGACGAAGAGCTTGTATTTCTTGTCGGCCATCGGCAGCAGCTCGAAATCCGCGTTTTCGGTTTTTTTACTCTTAATGTCGAGGTAATGATTCGGCAATACACCCTTGTGGGCCACTTTATAGCCTGATGGGACGGAGATGAATACATAGCCCATGCGCTCCGGGGAACGGAGCGTATAATGTCCGTTGGCATCTGTCTGTGTTAATTCGATGCCGTCGGAAATCACGGCTCCGACAACAGGTTGTCCCTGACAGGTCACTCGGCCCGAAACCGTTGTCTGGTATTCTGAGACATTCGATTTCCCGCTGGTTTCCGTGTCCGTACCTTTGGCGCAGGCGAAGCAGGTCGAAGCGAAAAAAAATGTTGCTACGATAAAGAATTTTTTCATTTTTTTAATCTTATCAGTTGTTCATGTCCGGTTTTCCTAGTATCCAGGCTAGGTTGAATCGGTAGTGAATATTACTGCTTATCAGATGAATCGTATTGTCCGGGGTTTGAGTTGCGGCAAGATAACCAAGCGGTTCAGCTTGCGTTTCGGTCATTTCAAAATAGCCGGTCCAACCTCTTCCGTCAAGCAAACGACGCTTGCCGTCGGTCAATAGCCGTTTGACGGGCCAGTTTTTTCCTTCGTCGAATGAGAGGGCCGCAAACATTCCATAGCCAGTAAATTTGTTCCCGCGGGCGTCCTCGAATTCCATGCCCCGGCGCTTTTTGTCGTAGGGATGATGTGTGAAAGAGATGAGTAGCAGTGGACCTTCGTTCAACCGGCGCAGGACGAGTCGCTGACCTGAATAGATCGGCAGGAACTCTGTTGCAGAATAACTCCAGTTTTGTCCCATGTCCGATGAGATGCTGCGAGGCATTCGCAGTCCCGGATATTTCGCACCTCCCTCGATGTCGTTGTTGCGTCCTAAGGCCATTAGATCTCCGTTTGTCAACTGTACGACCCCGGCATGTATGCCAGCGATCAGACCTCCGGTTGCACCTTCTTCGTATATCGGAATTTCCGGGTTTGTATACGGGTTTTCCCAAGTCTGGCCCTTGTCGCGGCTGATGTGTATGGCCGAGCCTCCGTAGTGTCCCGGGACGGCATCGCAAGGTTGTACGAGATACCCCTCCCGGGTACGGAACAATCCGGCGATCACTTGGTGCCGTTGATCGTGCTCCGGGACGATAATCCGCGGACGGGTCCACGTCGCTCCGTTGTCACGGCTTTCGCGGAGGATGATGGCCAGATTCTTCCAGCCGCCGATTACTTCGACTCCGTTTGTATGGTAGATCGTTCCTTCACCGTCGTGAAGCAGAGATGTGCCCGTCAGATTACGGTCGGGGATACGTAGAAATTCCTGGGGCGAATCCCATATGTCGCTTCCGGCACGCAGTCTGCTTGAAAGAATGACCATCTCGCGTCCCGCTTCGTCATCTGTCGAGAACCAGGCGGCCAGTAAATCACCGTTCGCACACCAAGTGATTGCCGGACAATGATTATGACCGTAGAACGGGACGCCGGAATTTGCATAAGGTTTGTGAACGTAACAAATCGGTTCTAAAAAGAAGGGTTTATCGGTCGGTGCGGCCCATTTGTAACGTTTTTGGGAAATATGCTCGGGCCGTGTGGCTATGACCGGGGTGTGTGAAGTGGGGTTCGAAGCCTCTACGATTCGGAATCCTACGGCCCAAGTGGCATCCTCCGGAATCATTGCCGAGCGGTTGGCCGAACGAAGATATTTTACGGGCGTATTGTGACTGCCGCCTCGTGTGACGCGATACAGACCCTCTGCAGGTCCCGAGGGATCTGTCTGAGGGTCTTGTGTATAAGGCCCGTACCAGTCCAGACACCACTCTTCCACATTGCCGTGCATATCGTACAGGCCCCAGTCATTCGGTGGAAAGAGGGCCGTTTGAAGTGAAACAGTTTTTGGAGTGCGGTTATACTCCTGGACCTTATGCTGTTTGGTCGGTAGGCCATTGGTGCCAGTATTGAATGGAGTAATGCTCGTCGCGCGGCAGGCGTATTCCCATTCCGCTTCGGTCGGGAGTCTGTAATTTTTTCCCTCCTTCTCAGAGAGCCAGCGGCAAAAACCGAGGGCATCGTCGTAGCTGACGAAGATCACCGCGTCGTCATCTTCGGTGGAAAATCCGGCTTTCCCGCGCAGTTTACGATGCGACGGGTCGTATTGTTCATACTGGATATTCGTGATTTCCGTTGCCGACATTCGGAACGGCCGGCTTATGCGGACGAGGTGTGCCGGGGCCTCGTCGAACTCCTCGACCGCTCCGTAACCCCGCGAACCCATGATGAATTCTCCGGAAGGAATGTCCACCATTCTAATACCATATGGCTTCTGTATCTGCCCGGAAATAATTCCGGGCAGATACAGAAAGGCCAATGCACCGATCAATGTTTTTCGAATCATTACAGTTTCGTTTTCTGGTTACTTTTTCCAAGCTGTTCCCTGCACGGTCAAGGCTGGACGATCCGCCGTACTTTTACCGATGCGAAAGGCCGTATTTTCCGATCCTTCTTTGCTGCCCCAGGCATAGAGACGGAATGTTATGGTCTTTTTCGCCGGAACATTCTGCAATTCCGGAACGGCCGAGAGGTCGATCGGTTTTTGTAATTTGCCGTCATTCCCGGTGGACCCAACGCGTACCGGCGCTCCGATGTCTATGAAATGTTCGCCATCGGTACTGTAGGTGAGGATATACGCTTTCGGACCGTCGGGTTGCACTCGCAATACAAGAGCAAGTCTTTTCAGCGAGAAAAGACATCCCTTGCGGGCTTTCAGCGAGAATTCGTAGAAAGCCCCCTGGCGAACAGCTCCCAGCATGGAATTGCACCCCGGCCAGAGCCCGGCAAACGAATAAGTTGCCCGCTGTGGCCGGACGCCGGGACCGCGGCTGAGTTCGGAAGCCTCCATGCAAGGATCTGCGAATGTCGATACACTCGTTTTTTCATCACCTCGTGTCGCGGGGCCGAAATTCCACGCGACCAATTGGGCATAGCTCGTTCCCGAAAACAGGAGCAGCAGCAAAGATAACAGATAATGTTTCATGATTTCGGTGTTTATCAGGGACGGATCATTCCTTCAAGGGTGAGTGCGTAGGGCCTGTTCGCAAGGCTCTGTCCGATACGGAAAGTGGACTTGGCATCGGCGGCTCCCCAAGCGTAAATGCGAACGATCATCGGCTCGGAGAATTCCTGAACTCCGGCTACTTCCTCAAGATTCAAAGTCGGTTGTTGAATGCCGTTATTGTCGGTTGTCGAACCTTTGAAAACCAGATTGCCGCTCATTTCGGAGAAATTTTCTCCGTTGTCCAGGCTGTACATCCAAATGTAGTTTTTCGGTCCGTTGGGCTGGACACGCAATGCGACATCCAGCGACAGAAGTGAAACCTGGGCATTGTTTTTGGGGGTGATGGTGAATTGGTAGTAGGACCCGCGTTCGATGGCGGCCTCTTTGCTGATGTCCATGGGCCATTCTGAGGCGAAAGCATTGCCTGCCTTTTGAGCCGTGAGCCCCGGACCGCGGCTCAAAGCCGACATTTCCAGATTGGCGTTGACAACGGTGGCATCCCGGGTCGGGTACTTTATATTATCGTGCCCCGTGAGGTTCCATGCCAGCACAATGTATTTCTCGATTACGTCGCGGAGCGATCGGGGTTGGATAAACAGTTGTGTATTGCCATCTTCTCCGGCTTCGGTAAATACCAGTCCGATGTAGGTGGCCGGTTCTTCGGGAACGGCAAGGGTTGCCAGATCGCTCCCTTCTCGGGCATAGATGGTCAGTGTCCCGGTCCCATCTCCGACGGTTAAACCTTCCTTATAGGAGGGATTTTCGACAGAAGGGTCTTCTGGGGTGCAGTTGGAAACCCGGACCAATATTGATTCGTAAGCTTCGGGATTGGCTTCCAAAGTAGCTGCGGTAACCGGGATTGGCGACAGCTTGTGCCCGGTGCTCAGAACCGTTATTTCCGTACTATTCAGCGATCGGATAGTCAATGCTCCGTTCTCCCGGGTGAGGGTTTTGCCTGCGATTTGAAGTAAGAGCGAATCTCCCGGCTGAAAAGTTGAGGCTAATTCCGGACCTACATGTACAGCGATTCCGCTGGTCTTGCTGCGAAAGGTGTTCTGTATGATGACGATGCCTTCGGGAACATTCTTTTCGGCGTAGTTTGAACTGACTACTCCGCTGATCTGGACGGCTCCGGAAAGGTCGTCCGTGGTGAGCTGCCGATTGTTGCCTTTGTAAAGGAACCGGACGTCGGAGATCGATACCGTCGGGTTTAGTGTACCCGCGACCCAGTCCGGGTCCGTTTTGCATGCACTCGTTGCGCATAAGGCGAAAAGTGCGGTTGCCAATACTATCTTTTTCATAATTGCTTTGTTTTCAATCACGTTTTCCATTATTGGTTGTCCTTACGCTGCCACCATACTTTGGTGCTGATTTCGTCTTCGCCTTGGGAGGATACGGCATCGTAGTAATTTTTCCGGTTGGTTGTCTGCAAGTAAACCGGATAGTTGAGCCTTGACGGCAATTCGCCGCCATTGAGCAGCCCGGCGCCTTTGGGCAGGATTGGGTATCCGGTTCTGCGACATTCGAACCATTGCTGTAAGTCTGTGTAAAACAGGGAATAATATTTTTGCAGATGGATTCTGGACATCTTGTCGTCCAAACTTTCGCCATCGTCCCACTTGACAGCGGTATTGTCCAAATATGCCGACGAGGCCGTAAGGTCCCACATGCCGAGGGCCGCGATGACGCCGTTTTTATAATGGGTTTCCGCATCGGCCGAGATGTATCTTTTGACGGAGGCTTCGGTGATTATGAATTCCAGTTCGGCATAATTCATGATGTTGCCCAGCCGGGGGTCGTTTTTGAGGGCGAGGGGAAGGCGTGATCTTGCAGACACCTCCTCTCCGACGGGATAACCGCTCGGGACGCCGGCGTATTCGCCGTTGGAAGTATCCGCCCATTTGGGCCGGCGGGGATCGTTCCAACGATTGAGATTGTCCAGGAAAAATTCGGCAAGGACATACGTGCGCCAGTCGGAATCGCGGAGCGTATAGAAAGGCGAAACATAGGGTTGCTCTCCGGTCCAGCGCAGAATCGCAGAATCGTCGTTGCTCGTCATGATCGGATAATCCGTCGGGCGCTCTTCCAGTATTTCGGCAATTTTTGCAGCAGCCGTTTCCTCCTCTTTGCCGGAGACGCGCAATAATAGCCTTAAATACAAAGAATTGCTTAATTTACGCCATTTCAGGGCATTTCCTTGGAAAAGAGGGTCACAAATCACCTGGTCCTCGGGGAGATCGCTTCCGTTTGCCAATAATTCGTTTGCTTGTTCAAGTTTGGCGAAAATGTCTGTATAAATATCCTCCTGACGGTCGAAAACCGGGGTGAGGATACCTTTCTTGCCCTGGCATGCTTCCGTATAGGGGATGTCGCCGTAAGTGTCGGTGAGCATCGAGAAGACCCAGCATTGGCAAATTAGCGAAATTCCCATATAGGTATTGTACGTCTTGTCGCTTTCCACCGTATACAGGGTTTGTGCCGTTTCGTACATATCCTTGAAATTAGTCAACTGAACATACCAGTTGTTCCAAAGGTAGTCGGCCACGGATTTGCGAATGTCGTAGCGAAAGATACGGCCTTCGATGTCGCCCATCAGCACCGTGACTTGCATCAGCTCATTGGTAAGGCTGCGTGTGCGGCTCATATTGGCCTTCACGACACTTGTCAGGGCAGGAGCGAGCAATGCCTGAGGCAGTGCCTCGTCGCTGGCATTGGGATTTTTGCTGACATCCTCGAAATTCGACGTACACGATACGGATACGAAAAGGAGGAGCAGAATTGCGACAATATATTTGAAATGATTACGCATGGTTTTGTCGTTTAAAATTCGATATTGAGTTTGACACCGAAATTGCGTGTAGCGGGGAATTGGGCAATTTCAAATCCTTTGTCGATGGACCCGTTGTTCAGCGTGCCGAATTCCGGATCAAAAGCCGGCCAATTGGTGATCATGAACAAATCGCGGCCGTAAACACCGATGCTCAGTTTCCGCATACCGATTTTTTTGCAGATACGGGCCGGGAAAGAGTAGCTCAGGGTCAGTTCCCGGAGTTTGAGGAAATCGGTGTTGAACATGCTTCCCTCCAGGTTTTCACGACCGCTATGGCGTGTATAATAGGTCCAGATTTCATTCGCCACGACATCGTTTTTCCGATAGGTTCCGTCAGGATTCTCGATAACGCCGTTGCCGATGATACCGTTGTAACGTCCGGGCAGTGTCTTTTGGTGCTTTCCGTGTTCCATCAACATGGCATTGGTGAAAGAGTAGCCTTTGCCGCCGAACTGCCCGTCGAATAGAATATTGAGGCTGATACCCTTGTATTTTATCTCCGTTCCGAACGAACCTTTGCCTTTCGGGTTGCTGTCACCCAGATAGATCAGATCGTTGGCCAGAAGCGGATAGCCGTCTTCTCCGTAAACGATCTGTCCGTCGGGAGCACGTTTGTAACCCGTACCGTAGATGGCGCTCATGCTTTGTCCCACACGTGCCTCCATAGAACCTCGTCCTGATAGGGTATTCTGTAATTGAAGTGCAAACAGATCATCCGTCAATTCCATCACGGTATTCTCATTCGCTGAATAGGTGCCGAAGAGCCGCCAGGTCCAGCCGTTCTTGTTGCGGAATGGGGTGGCATTAGCTTCGATTTCGATACCCCGGTTACGGACGATTCCGCCGTTCACAATCATATTATTGTACCCAGTCGCTCTGTCGAGTGTGGCCGTAAGTATCTGGTCACGAGTTTCCCCTTGATACAAGGCAATGTCCACGCCCAGTTTATTATTGAAAAACCGGATATCCGCACCTACTTCCCAGGTGCGTGTACGCTGTGGACGCAAATCGGGATTTGGAAGGGTTGTAGGATTCGTCAGCCCGCCTGAAAAACCGTCGGCAGTCGAATATACGTAAGTATTTTGGTAAACTTTGGTCCCGCTGCTGCCCACTTCGGAGAAAGATGCCCTTAACTTGGCGAAAGTAATCCATCGTGGCATCCGGAACATATCCGATAACACGGCACTCACGTTTACGGAAGGATAGAAAAACGAAGAATTATCCGTCGAATCCGGTGTCGCCAATACGCTGCTCCAATCGTTACGTGCGGTAACGTCGAGGAAGAGGTAGTTTTTATATGAAAGCGTGAGAAGACCGTAGATGCTATTGATGATATAATCGCTCTCATAAGGAATGGTCACCAAAGCGAATTTGCTGTTGGAAAGGCTGAAGATCTGCGGGAACATCAAGGCGTTGGCCCGATTGTTCTCCCGACGGTAGCGATTGTGTAAAGTGCTGCCTCCGAGTGAAGCGGACAGTTCAAAAGCTGAAATCTTCTTTTCGTACTTGAGCAAGAAGTCCCCCGTAATTTCCTGAGCAAATATTTTGGTGGTACGATACATGCCGTATTTGAACTTCTGCGTATCCATTGGGCGCTGTTCGGAACGATCTTCGTAAGACATGTCCATCGAACCTCTGACCATTAGGTTGAGTCCTTTGATAATGTCGTAATTCATCTGAACATTGCCTGTTACGGTATGGCGATTGAGCTTATTGAGCATCTCGTTGACGATCAGGTAAGGGTTGTCAGGCGAAGTGCTGAACGGATAACTCTGATCAACTCCTTCTTTACCCGGCATCCAGTACTCTTTCAGCCAATCGAGATTGCCGTTGGGAACCTGCATGATATTCCAATACATGACCGTCTGGTTGTTATAACCGGTAGCAGGCAGGTTGTCACTCTTTTTGTTCGTGTAATTTATTTTGGTGGAAAGCCGTAATTTTTCGGTCATTTTCTGATTGACCGAAACCGAAATGGTATTACGCTTATATCCTGTATTCGGGATAATCCATTCGTTGTAGACATTGGTATACCCTACTCGGAAATTCGTATTGGTAGAGCCTCCGCTTAACGATACGCTGTTCGTATAAGTTTGGCCTGTGCGGAAAAAATCCTTGTGGTTATTGGGATAGGGACGCCACAATGTCCTTTCCGTAGCTTGGCCATGGGTCGCCGGGTCGTATTGGTAGAACATCTGTCCGTCGAATTTGGGGCCCCATGCCTGGCTTGTATTGCGGGTGTTTGGGCCGTCTTCGGTCGCTCCCCACGAAAAATAATTGACACCTTCTGTTCCTGAACCATATGCGTATTGATAGTCAGGCCAATGGTATGGAGTCTCGAAATTGGCGGTTGATGAGAACGATACTTTGAGTCCTCTCATTGTTTCTTCTCCGGTTTTGGTTGTGATGATGATCGCTCCGTGAGCACCTCGCTGGCCATACAGCGCCGCTGCTCCTGCACCTTTCAGTACGTTGATGCTTTCGATGTCCTCGGGATTGATATCGTTCAAGGCGCTACCGAAGTCGACCGGAGAATCTTCTCCTAAATAGGAGCTGTTGCCCGATCCCGTCGAAAGTCCGCTACTGCTGTTGATGACCACCCCGTCGATCACGATCAACGCTTGGTTATCACCTGTCAGGTTGCTTTCACCTCGAAGAATGATCTTGTTCGATCCGGCGGGACCTGCACCCGAGCGCACCAAATTCAGACCGGCGATCTTACCCGAAAGAGCCGAAGTCCAGTTGGTCGAAAGCGCCTCGGAGATTTTGTCGCCGCCGAGTTTGGTCGTTGCGTATCCCAGTGCCTTCTGTTCGCGTTTGATACCGAGGGCCGTCACGACGACGTCGTTGATCGCTTGTGCTTGTTCGGTCAGTGTCACGTTGATCTGTGTCTGCGTGCTGACAAGCCTCTCTTCGGTCGTGTAACCCATATAGGAGAATACCAGTACGGAGTTTGCCGGAATTTCGAGACGGTATTCTCCTTTTATGCCGGTAATTCGACCGATATTGGTGTTTTTCACCAAAACTGTTACACCTACCATTGGTGTGCCTTTTTCGTCAGAAACAACGCCTGAGACTGTAACCTTGTTTTGGGCTCCGGCATGAAACGACATAAGCATGAATGTCAGAATCAGAAGCCAGCGGTTACATTGTACCGGGCTTGTTTTTGGTCCATTTTTTTTCATAGTTTAGATAGTTTAGAGTGTGAGGTTGCTTTGAAGTTACAAAAAATCACGATTGTTTGGTTAAAAGGACTAAAGTTGATCGTAAGTGATATTTTCAGTTGTAAAACCGGCCGAGCGAAAATCGACAATCCGATGAAAGGTCAGCATATTGGCGTCATGCTGACGAATGGGAAGGCCCCGGCTTTCGGGAAATGCCGTGCGGCTCACGGCAATGATATCATTCCCATCGAACTCCCAGTCGGTGTATTGGAATCCGTGGAAAAAACAATTGTTGCTCGAGATCACTTCTTTCACGACTGTCCAGTTCCGTAGGTCAGCGGAAGAGCAGAGCACCAATCTGCTACGCAGAAAAATGGGATAGATTCGGGTGCTATACCAACCTGTATGGGTCCGGACTCGGTCTTTGTCATAGCAGGGATTGGCCAGTGTCCAGTATTTTCCGCTTACGGTATCGTAGCGGACAGTGAATTTTTTGCCGCCGCCCGGCATGTCGCAGAAACCTGTTGCCGGATTAAAGGTGATCGTTCGCTGATCGGTGACGGAGACGAGTGCAGCCAAATCGTTTGTCCTCGAATCATCGATACGTATAAGTACGACCAATTTGCCAGCAGGATCAACGACGATACATCCTTCCTGCCACTCGTTGAAGATATGGTCCGGATTTCCGGAGAGCCAGGAGGTATCGCCCGTGAGTGTGTTCGTGAGGGTCCAGTTGGCCGGACGCATAGGGTCGGAACCGATCGGTATGGAGAGTACGGTTATTCCCATTTTGCCGTCGGCAGGGGCTGTTCCCATGGCGTGCCAAATGCGTCCCTGATACTCGATGAAAGGGGTTGGGGCTCCGTGATAATCGCCTTTGAAAAGGGTTGTCAAGGATGACCAGGTGTGTCCTTTGTCAGAGGATTTGCGAATCACAATATTGCCGCGTGTCGCTGCACTGATACCGACTTCGTAGAGGGTGCTGGGGTCTGAAGGGCAAGTGAAGCATTTGCAGAAATTCATATAGTCCGGATTCGAGCATTTTTTCCAACTGAGACCCTTGTCGGTCGAACGGAAATACGTATTGCCTTTGGGGTCGGGGCCGGAACTGCCGACGAAATAGCTTCCGTCGGAGAGAATCATGATACTCGGATTGGTGATGTTACGCTTGCGGAGTTCGGTTGCCGAGGCGATAAGTTTACCGGGAGCCGGAGGGACTCCATCGACGGTAATCTTTCGGCCGAAAACCAATGTTGCGGCGTTAGGTTGGCCGGACGGAACCGGAATCCATTTGCCGGGAGTCGTGTAATGACAGGTATAAAGGTGCATGCGGAGCGAACCGATTCGGAAAGAAGTACGGCTGTCGTTCCACATGCTACCTGGGTGAGTATTGTCTGCTACGGCTATTCGCAGGATGGTGGGGTGGTCGGCCGATACACGCTCTACACCCCGGTATTCACGGAGTGTGGTGGCATAATGCATATTGCTTCCAAATGCGATTGCGAACTCCTGTGGGATTTTGAAGTCGTCGTTTTGGGGATATAGGGCATCGCCGCTACGTACGTCTCGAATGTCGATCATTGTTCCGGAAACAGAGATCAGAGCATCCGGATCGAAAGTCGGCAAAGAGGGGGTATTGTCCCCGGAGGAGCACGAACCTGCCAGCAACAAGAGAAGCGTGAGTTTGCGAATGACCATAGCTGTCGGGGCTATTCAGTGAGATATAATTGTCGAGAACTCTTTGTGATAAATGTCGGAGCGAGCCCTTCGATTTGTTGCAGTTCGGATATCAGTATACCGGTGCGAATGTTTGGCTATCATAGCGGTTATTCTTCGCTGAAAATATCATTGAGCAATTTAGCCAACCGGTAAGATGCGCGTAACATCAGGTCCTCGGCCAGCGGGTAGGCCTTGTTGATGAAAGGACGGTCCAACTCATCGTCTTTTTTTGCCCATTTGTAGATGATGCGGCACCGCCGGGCGTTTTCCCGGGCCCAACTGATCGGTGTCCCCGCTGCCATTTCAGCCATTTGTTCGTCGGTGAAACGGTCGAGTTGTTCCTGATATTCGCGGTAGGTCCAGCCGTGGTTATTATCGAGCATGGCATCCCAAATTGGATGGTATTTCTGGACCCGGCCATAGAGTTTTACTGGAAAGAATCGGGTGGTTTTCGGATAGACAATGTGCGCGGGACAATGAATGTCGCCGATCAAGTGAACAATAAATTTGATGTCGAGGGCTATCGAGTCTTTTGGGTGCATGTCCCGGTTCTCGAGTCGATCGAGGGATCTCATGATTGCATTCATGCCATCCAGTTCGGGACGTTTCGATGCGGACAGGGGTTCATTGTCCTCATCGACGGTGACCGTGTGTTTATACGGAATATGTTCATGGCGCTGGTCCATCCATGCAGCATAGTAGACGATAGACCGCCCGTCGAGATATTTTTCGATAGCGGCCTTTGCCGAGGGGGTGAGGTGCTGTTCGGCGATATATGCAATGGCCTCATGGGCTGTACGGTTCCATGCGGATGCTGACTGGATAGCACACCATGCCAGGCAGATGAAAAGTGTGATGTTTTTTTTCATGATCGAGGTTCGGTTATTCGTTTCGGTAATCTATTTTTTTTGCGATGGGCGTTATGCCGCAAAAATCCTTGGTTTGCGGAATTTCGATCTCTTTTCCGGCTTTTGCCTTCTTGCTGAAAATCTTGAGAGATTCGTCTCCTTTGTGTGTCGAATAGGTCACCTCGGAATTTTTCACTTCCCGCCAGCCGAAGAGATCTTCGGCAGTCCGTTCGTTCTTGCGAGCTATAATATATACCATACCATCCGCGTCGGGCACGATCGTGCAGGATTGAGATAAGATGCCGACCGTTGCGTTGCGTATCAGCATATCGAAATCTTCGAATCGTTCGGGGAGGATATTTACAGGATAATTCCGGTTGAGGAACAACTTGGCTCCTTTTTTCAGTTTGACGAGTTTATACCCTTGTCCCGTAGCTTTGACTCCCGTGAGAGTCATCTCTTTGGCAAGTTCTGCGGCAGCCATGTCAGCGGCATGGAACGGAGAGTCGGTACGGAACGGAGCTACCGGCAGTCCGGCAGCGTCTTTCAGGTTCCCGATGCCGTCGTTGCTGAACATGTAGCGCACGGCGACGGGTTTACGCACGGCATCGCTCCAGACGATGAGTGTTCCGTTCTTCTGGTCGATCATGGCCCGGGCGGGTTGGAAGACCATCGATGCATCGCATATTTCGAGCGCCTGGGCCGGGTTTCCGTCGCAGGTGATACCGTCTTCTGCATCGTTGAACGAGATGATCGCTTTCTGACCCTTGACTGTCATAGAGGCGAATGTCGCGTGGCGGTATTTCGAACCGGATTTGCCATAGGTTTCAGCCAACGCCCAATTCGCTAGGCGGCGTCCGACCTCTTGCTTCCGGCGCGGATGGATGTCCTTGACGTTTTCGACCAGATCGGATACGACGACCATGCCGGTTCGGTCCTTCAATGCCGCTACCCGGGCTTGTTGTTCGCGGATTTCAGCCCCGCTGTTCGGGTGCTTGTATTTATAAGGAGCTATTTGTACGAAATAGAAAGGCAGTTCGCGGCCGAATCGTGTGCGCCAAGCGTCGATCAGCAGCGAAAAGGCATCGGCATAACTTGTGTGACCCACATTGGCTTCACCTTGATACCAGACGACTCCGGCGAGTGCAAAGTTGACGATCGGATGGATCATGGCATTGTACATCGATCCGATCGAGTATTTGTATGGGCTTTTGCTCTTGCGGTTTTTGGACCACATGTTTTTGAGTACCGGTTCTTTGGACATGTTCGATGCCGGTATCCATGTTTCGACGGGCGAGCCGCCCCACGAGGCGTGGACCAGTCCTACAGGCTGATTGAGTCCTTCTGTGAGCGCTTTCCCGAAGAAATAGCCTACGGCACTGAACCAACGGGCACTTTGGGCATCGCACACCTGCCATTCTCCTTCGCAATCTTCCTGATACCACGGGGAACTGTTGCGGGTGACGGTAAAGAGCCGGATTGAAGGGTTCATGGGTTTCTCTAACTCTTCTTGCATGTCAGTGATCCCTTGTGCGGCGCTGTAGTTCATGTTCGACTGTCCTCCGCACAGCCACACTTGTCCGACGAGAATGTCTTTGACTTCGATTTTCCGCTGTTGTGTCTGGACTGTCAGTGTATATGTCCGGTTGTCCGCCGCCGGGGTCTGGATGCTTGCCAGCCACTTGGTGTCGCCGGTCGATTTGGTTCGGACCGTATCTTGCGACCAGGAGGGAATGATCAGTACCTCCTTGTTGGGTTCGGCCCATCCCCATATCTTGACGTTTGAGTTCTCTTGCAGGACCATGTGGTCGCCGATGATTGACGGCAGCCGCAGGATCGGCTGGGCTGTGATTTGCCCGGCTCCTGCTCCCAACAGGAGCAGTGCCGCGCAAAGGCTTTTCAGGGTGATTCGTTCCATGATTCGTTGTTGTTAGTTGACACGGATGTTGAATTCTTTTTCGAGTTTGAGTTCGCCGGCCAGGGTGGTTACGGTGGCGACTACTGTTGTGACATATTCCCCCGGCTGCATGAAGACATGGGAATATTTTTCCGGCTGTTCGCCGCTCGCCGATTTGACTGTCATTCCGGTGTCGGCCGGGGCATGTTTGGGGGCGGGGCGGTAGATGGCATGGGTTATGGCCCAGGCGTCGCGGTCGGTCGTCGGCTTGAATGCCGCCTGCATACGGATTACGGTCGTGCCACCGCTGGAGACGCCTTTTTTGCAGATATTCGTGTCCTTACCCTCGGCATAGGATGCTCCGTTGACGACTTCGATCTGTTCCTGCGCCTTTCCGACGACGGAGATCAATGGTGTAGGAGCCTCGTTCGGGTAGCAGCTTTGCGACTCGACGGAGTAGATCTGGAACCAGGTGCGTCCGTTGCCTTTCAATCCGGTTTTTTCATCGACGAAATCGGCGTCGTAAGTGTCCACGTGGTAGAAAAATGCAAAATAGACGGGCGTGTCATAGTCGGGGAACCAAGAGGTTATGTCGGCGACACCCGAGTCATAAGGCTGGGTGATCGCATTGGCCTCGGGGTCGATTGCGGCGCCCGAGCTGACGCTGATATAGGGTGGAAGCTGGAATTGCGGGGATACGTCGGTCCAAGAGGCCTTGTTGATTGCCTCTTCGGTATACTCTCCGTTGAAGTTGGTCGAATAGCGTACCGTGGCGCAGTTGCGCTGCATGCCGTTGATGTAGATGGATTTGAAATTCATGTTTACTGAAGACTCTTGCAATTTGCCCTGCGTAGCGTAACGGTATTCATGGCCTGTTTCACCGGACCAGAATGTGATTTTGTCGGCTATGCCGCTGAAAACAAAGTCGATGCTTTCGCCTGCGTTGCAGCTCAGTGTTGTCGGGACGACGTTGAATTCGTCGGTCAGTCTAAAATCTTCCAGCGCGAGTTCGACGGACTTAACATAGTGCATGTTGGATTTGAAATCCACTTTACCGGGAAGTGTGAGCGTATTGACCGAGTTGTCGATGGCCGTGACTTCCAGGGTGATGTCGCCGTCGGGATGGTTTCCGGGTGCGACTACGAAGTAGAAACTGCGCTCCGATTTGGCTAACGAGGCTGTTTGTCCGAAGGTCATCGTGACGGATTTGCCGCCCTCGATGATGTCGATCCGTCGTTCAACAGCGGTAAGATCCGTCGTGCCCCGGACGATGGCGAGGTCGGTCGCTGCCGATGTGATGCGGATCTGTTTCACGGGAACCTCTTCCAACGAGGATGATGCCGCCATTTTCAGCTTCAGTTCCACGATGGTATAGAGGTTTCGGAAATTGAATCCGGCTCCCTTCGCCGGATCTGCAATCCGTACCGGAGCGGCGGTCATGAATCCATAGCGTGCAAGGTGGTCCGGCGAGCCAGCCGTGAGTTGCTGTTGTTCGGCGGGCAATACGATCGGCAACGCACCCGGCGTACTCTCGTTTGCGGCGGGATCGTAGGGGTAGTAGGCGTAGAACTCGCTGCCTGCGGCTACGTTCTGGTAGGCCTGCCCGTAGGTCGAGAACCGGAAGACGCAATTGGCGGCGTCCTCCGAATCGGGATATGCCGTATAAGCATAGTTGTCGCCCAATGATCTGTCGTCCTGAATACCGTATATACCGACTTCGTCGCGGTCCGTCCAACGGAAGGTCAGCCCGTCATCTTCTACGATGGCTTCGGTGCGTGTTTTGGCGACTCCGGCTGAAAAGGAGAAATAGTTTTCCGTATTGTCGCCGGGGATCGGGGCGTCCTGGCAGCCGGCGAGCATGGCCGTGGCCAGCATGCTGAATAGGAAGATGTTGTTTTTCATAACTTAATTGGATTTAGTCGTTCCATTCTCCCGGATCGGGCGGTGTGATGCCGCCGCTGTCCTCGACGACGGTGAGCGTAAGTTGGCGTATGGCCTCCTTGCGCCCGTAGACACTGGAGTTGATGCCGACGAACGTTACGGTGTAGGTTCCCGGCTGTTCGAACGTATGTTCGTAGGTCGAGGGCATCGGATCGGCTGTCGATTTGATTCCCTCTGCCAGATCCGGTCCCGTGTTGATGTCCGCCTGCCGGTAGAAAGGTCCGCCGATCACGTAACACTCTTTTGGGGTCTTGGGATAGGCGTCGCAGTACATCAGGATACGGGTTGCGTTGACGTTGGGATGCTGTTTGCCGTTGTCCTCGAACGATTCGGTCTCCACGACCTGCCAGTTGCAGTCGACGAATGGATAGAGCGTGCTGTTGCCCGCTTCCGTTACGCCGTCTATGCGGAAGTTTTTGATGAGCCATTGCGTGCGCGGATTTCCCTGTCCTCCGTATAACGAGGCGTCGTAGGTATCCACGCAGTAATGAAACATGAGATACATCGGGGTTTGGGCGTCGGGAAAAAGTTCGTTGATGCTCACTTCGCCCGATGCGACGGTCTGGTTGATGTCGGTTGGCATTTTAAATCGGTCGGTAAAATCGGTCCAGGTTGCACTCGTTACGTCTTCGACCGTGTAAACTTTGTCCGCGCCGTTGAAATCAAACGAGTAGCAGAATGGCACACGCGACGGGTTGCCGTGTCCGGGTGTCCCGTTGGGATTCTCGGTCGAGAAGGTGATGAACATCGTCGTCGGTGTGATCCGGTCGGTGGTTTTATAAGCATAGTCGTTCCCGAGTTCCCCGGAGTAGAACGAGATGAGGTCGGTATTGCCCGAGATGCTGAAAACGACGGGTGTGCCGGCTTTGACGGTCGTTGAGGCCACCGTAACTTTGAAATCGGGGGAAGATACCGACCCTTTTTCGCAGGCTGCGGCCAGCAGCGATATTCCGATGAATGCTATGATTTTTTTCATGGTTCTGAAATTGTCGGTTGGGGTTAGAATCCTTCGTTTTGCACCAGTCTGCGGTTGACTCCCAGTTCATACGACGGAATCGGCCATACGATGTCGCGGCGGGATACGTTTCCGTAATAGAGGCGGGCGGCCACATAGTAGGACGACGTGTAATGGTCGGGAATCGTGGACCGTATGGCTTGCATGCGGTCGTATAGCTCTCCCCAGCGCACGAGATCGTCTTTGCGCAGCAGCTCGAAGCCCAGTTCGCGGGCGCGTTCGTCTTTGATTTCGTCGAGCAGTGCCGATTTGCCGGCCTGTTCCAGATCGACGGCCGGTGCGGGTGTATGGATGTCCAACCCGTGACCGCGACGGCGTATCCTGTTCAGGTATTCGTAAGCGTCGGCAAGTTCCTGGCTGTCGTCGTTATCCGGATCGGCCGCAACAGCCTCGGCGTACATCAGCAGAACGTCTGCATAACGCAGTACCGGGAAATTGATTGGAGTGTATTGCGAGTCTTTCGGATTGGAGAGTTCGTACTCCCGTCGGAATTTGCCGCAGAAGCGCATCCAGTAATTGTTTGCGCAGTCGATTTTCTCCCCGGTCTTCCCATCGTAAGAATAGGAGGCGATGGTCCAGTCGCGCCGCAGGTCGTCTTTGTCGAACAACTGATAAAAATACTGCGAGGCGCGGATCGTGCCCAGGCTGCGGCCCCAGTTGTTGATGTCGATGCTGTAAGCGATGCCGTTGATGCGTCCTACCTGTCCGGCTGTCGTGGTATAGGTCGACTGGTTGTTCCCGTAGAATTCCACTTCGAAGATCGATTCCCGGATGTCGTATTCGTCTTGGATGAGTTTTAGGAAGACATCTTTGTACGATGGATTCAGTTCGTGGAATTCGTAGCCGATGACTGTGGCGGCATACTCCTTGGCTTTGGCATACATTCCTGGTTCGTTGAGCGGATTACCGGCCATATAGAGCGCTACGCGGGCGAGAAGTCCGTAGGCGGCCGATTTGCTGAGTTCTCCGCCTCCTGTAAGTGTCGATGCGTCGGGTAGCAACGGGGCAGCCCATTCCATCTCACGGATGATCCACCTGTAAACTTCGCGCGGATCGGATTGCGGAATTTGCACGCTTGTTTTGTTGCTGTCTTCGGGAACTTCGGTGATGAGCGGAATATTTTTGAACCGGATGACGAGCATGAAATGGTAGTAGGCTCGCAGGAACCGGGCTTGAGCTTCGATTTTCGTGCGGATTGTCTCATCCATTTGGGGCTGGCCGATGTATTTGAGTAGCATGTTGGCTCGTCCGATACCGCTGTACAAGTCGCGCCAGTAGCCCAATATCTTGGCGTCGGCCGAGGAGACGTTGTAGTAACCGACAGAGCTTTCGTCGATCGAATAGCGTTCGTATCCCAGATCGGCCGTCAGGCCTACGCGCCCCAGCATATTGACGCCGTAGACCGAGTTGTTGGCCAGTGTCGCATAGACGCCGAGCAAGGCCGACTGGAGTTGTTTTTCGGTTTTGTAGAATTCACCGGGCTGAACGAAGTCTTCGGGTTCGGTGTCCAGTAGCGAACACGATGTGAAGAGCATTATAGCCACTGTTCCGGCAAACAGGGCATAATATAATGTGTTTCTCATGGTCGTAAGCATTTAGAAGATGAGTTTGATGCCGCCGGTGAAGATGCGGTTGCGGGCGTATGCCGAGTAGTCAAAACCCGGGGTGAGCGCCGTATAACGGGTCGATACCTCGGGATCGAGTCCCGAATAATCGGTCCAGGTGAAGAGGTTCTGACCCGATACGAAGATTTCGCAACTTGCAATGTGGAGTTTGCGGATCCAGTTCCGGGGCAGTTTGTAGCTGAGTTGTAGAGTTTTCAGGCGCAGGAACGAGCCGTCTTCGATCGTTCGCGAACTGTAAACGCCCGAAGGCCCCTGGCCGTTGGTACGGAAATTCCGGCTTGTCTGGTTTTCTGGCGACCAGCGGTCGGCGTAGGAGGCGTACTGGTTGATGTTCTTGCTCAATGCGTTGCCTTCGAAAATGATGCGGTTGGCGTTCATGATGTCATTACCGTAGTTCCATTGGAAGAAGACGTTCAGCGTCAGTCCTTTGTACGTGAAGTTGTTATTGAACCCTCCGGTGTGGATCGGTTCGCCGCGGCCGATGACAACGCGGTCTTTGTCATTTACAACCCCGTCGTTGTTCTGGTCTACGTACTTGATGTCTCCCGGCTGAATCTTGTCGCGCTCCTCTCCGTTAGTGGGAACACCTTTTTTCAACGTATAATTTCCGCTGCTATCGCAGTCAAAATCGTCGAGACCGTAGACTCCGGCCCATTCATAGCCGTAGAATTGCGCCATGGGTTGTCCGACCTGTGCGATGTAGAGGTAGGAACTGTTGTAGTCAGCCGTGAAACTGACTTTCGAAAGCAGGAATTCTTCACCTTCGGTTAACTCCATTACCTTGCTGCGGTTGAAACTGATATTGAAATCCGAGGACCATGTAAAGTCTTTGGTCTGGATGTTCACGGTGCTTAGCGATAGCTCGATACCCTGGTTGCGTACGGCGCCGACATTCTTAAACACTTTGGTATATCCCGAACTGTATGGCATGTTGGCGTTGAGCAGCAGGTCGGTCGTGTTCTTCCGGTAGAGATCGACGGTGAAATTGAGCCGGCTGCGGAACAATGAAAGGTCGTAACCGATGTTGTACTGCGTGGTCGTTTCCCACGTCAGGTCGCGGTTGCCGAGGTTGTTGGGAATGTAGGCTTCGCCCGGCGTAGCGTTCCCGATCGAATAGTAGTCGGACATACTGATCGAAGGGTAGGCCGAAAAGTCCCCCACACGGTTATTTCCGGTCATGCCGACGCTCACGCGCAGTTTGGCCTCGTTGATCCAGCCTGCCATGCGCAGCCATGGCTCTTCGCCCATGCGCCATGCAAAAGCCCCCGAGGGGAAATAACCCCATCGGTGTCCGTCCATGAACTTCGAGGAGCCGTCGGCACGGAACGAGGCCGTGAACATGTAGCGGGATTTATAGTTGTAGTTGACGCGCACCAGTGCCGACATGAGTGTGTTCTCCGACAGGGAGACGTTCGTCGCGTAGGGAAGTCCGTCGTCCATACCGCTCAATCCCAGCCCCTCGTCGGGGATGTTGGTGGTCTCAAATCCGTATTTTTCCGTCGTAGTGCCCTGCATCGTGAAGCCGACCATTACGTCGAAGTTGTGTTTGTTGTTGTATTTGCGTTTATAGGTCAGCACGTTTTCGTTCATCCAGTCGTTCCGGAGGTAATCGGCGACCGAGGCATTTACATTCTTGCTGTTGTTGGGACGGGGATAGCCTTTGTAGGATTCCGAATTGTTGAATTCCGTCGTTCGGGAGTTGTATGATGTGTAACCGCCGCTAATATTGAGTGTCAGGCCTTTTGCCAGCGTGATGCCCAGTTTGGCATTGGCCATAAAGGTCGTGCGTTTCTGGTGTCGGTTTTCGTTCATGGTGGTGATGTAGGGATTCATTACGGCCGAGTTGCTGCCGTCGAAATCGTCGTCGAAGAGATCGTCGGTGCTTTGGTGTGAAAGCATCACGGGCCGGAAGGCCCACGTGCGGTACATAAGGTAGGTGGCGTAAGAGTTGGATGTGGAGAGGGCTGACGAACTGGTCTGGCCGCTGATCTTGTCTTGAGTGTAGTTGGCGTTGAGCGACAGCTTCACGGCTTTGCTGATTTGCTGATCGAGCGATAAGCGGCCCTGGTATTTCTTGTAGCCGGAATTGACGATTACGCCCGGTTGGTTGCTGAGCGATGCCGAGGCGGCGTAACGAGTCATTTTGTTACCGCCCCGAAGCGATACGTTGTGCATGTGGACGAATGCCGTGCGAAAGATCTTGTCCTGCCAGTCGATCGCCCGGATGTTCCGGTAATCGTCCAGCGTACGGCCTTCATTGGTCAGGAAGGTCGCATAGTTCGACTCGTCGCGTTCGATCATGTAGTTGACATAATCGTAGGAGGACATCATGTCGATCTTTTTCGTTACCGACTGTACGCCGAAGGTTCCCGTGTAGGAGACGACGGCGCGTCCGACCTTTCCTTTTTTTGTTTCGATGATGATGACGCCGTTGGCGCCGCGCGAACCGTAGATCGCTGTTGCCGAGGCGTCTTTGAGAATGGTCATCGACTCGATGTCTTCGGGGTTGAGCGCTGCGTTCGAAAAGTTCTCGATGGGGAATCCGTCGATGACGTAAAGGGGCGAATTGTCCTGCGTGAGGGAGTTCGTGCCGCGGATCACGATGTTGAAATCCGTGCCCGGTTGTCCGTCGGACGAGGAGACGTTGACGCCTGCTACACGGCCCTGCAAAGCTTGGTCGAACGATGTGACGGGGGCTTTGATCAGGTCGGTGACCTTGACGACGCCGACCGATCCGCTGACGTCCTTTTTCCGTTGCTCGCCGTAGCCAACTTCGATCACCACGGCGTCGATTTCTTTGGAGTCTTCGGCCATTGTGACGTCGATTTTCGTGCGGGTCCCGACAAGCGCTTCCTGCTGGGTATAGCCCAGCAGACTGAATTCAAGCACGTCGCTTGAGGCGGCGTTAATGGTGTATTTGCCTGCATTGTCGGTCGTCGTGCCGGAGAACGTGTCCTTGATGATCACGGTTACGCCGATGAGCGGCTGTTTGTTCTTGTCCGTTACCATACCGGATACGGTGATTTTGCCCTTTGGGGCGGGGACCGCCAGGATCGGGCCGATGCCGACCGTCAGGCAGACCGCGGCCCACAAAAGGCGAAGTCGTTGCGAATATAGAATTTTCTTCATAGATGGAAGTTTTAAGGTCTTTTTTTCAATACGCTACCGGTATATCGGTCCGTAGTTGTTGCAGGCGCGGTAGTCGGCCCCTTCGGGATCGGAGCCGAAGGCGGCCCAGGCCGAAGGACGGAAGATCTTCTCCTCGTCGATGTTGTGCATGCAAACCGGAATGCGGAGCATCGCGGCGAGCGTGATGAGATCGGCTCCGACGTGACCGTAGGTGATGGCTCCGTGGTTGGCGCCCCAGTTGTTCATCACGTTGTAGACGCTTCGGAAGGCACCCTTGCCCGTCAGCCGGGGTGCGAAATAGGTCGTGGGCCACGAGGGGTCGGTGCGTTTGTCGATGTGCTCGAAGATCGCACGGTCGACGTTCACGGCCCACCCTTCGGCGATTTGCAGCACCGGACCCTGGCCTTTTATCAGGTTTAGGCGGCACATCGTCACCGGCATGTCGCCGCGCGTGAAGAACTTCGACGAGAAACCGCCGCCGCGCATGTATTCGCGGCCGGCCGGGTGCCAGGTCGTCGCTTCGAGGCACCGTTCGGCCTCCTGTTCGGTGATCTCCCAGAAGGGTTTCATCACGGGGTTGCCCTCGGCGTCGGACATCGCGCCCGAGGCGTCCAGCGTGCTGCTTCCCGAGTTGATCAGGTGGATGATGCCGTTCGCGGCCTTGCCCGTCAGTTTCCTGCCCGTGGCGCGCTCTACGGCTTCGGGGCTCCAATAGGTGCGTACGTCGGAGAAAAGCTGCGCCTGATTGGTCAGCAGGTGCATGAAGAGCATCGAAACGCCGTTCAGCGTGTCGTTTTCGGTGGCGAAGGTGTAGGCTTCGCGGATGCCGTTCCAGTCGAACGACGTGTTGAGGATGGCCTCCGAGAAGTCGCCGTCGGGGCGGAAGTCGGTCCACTGGCGCTGGCCCTGGAAACCTCCGGCAATGGCGTTGTGTCCGGCGGCCTCCTCTTCGAAGCCCATTTCGGCGAGTTTCGGATTGCCGACCATCAGGTCGCGGAAGATCATCGTCATCTTGACCACATACTCCCACACCTCGTCTTTCTTTTCGCGCGAATAGCGGAGGTGTTCCGGGTTGAGGTCCTCGCCTTCGTGCGTCTTGCAGTGCTTTTCGACCCAGGCCATAGCCCGTTCGAACTCCTCCTTGTCATAGATGCCCAGTTCGATGCGGCGCGCGATCTCCGAGCAATCGACGGCTTCGTTGCGCATGCCCAGATACTCCTGGAAAAAATCGGGATCGGGCATCGAACCGGCGATGCCCATCGACACGGAGCCGATCGAGAGGTAGGATTTGCCGCGCATCTCCATGACGGCGACGGCCGCGCGGCCGAAGCGCAGCAGCTTTTCCTCCACGTCGGGGGTGATGCTGTTGTCGTCCTGCTCCTGCACTTCGGAGCCGTAGATGCCGAATGCGGGCAGCCCTTTCTGGTTGTGTCCGGCCAGCGCCGAGGCGAGGTAGACGGCTCCCGGACGCTGGGTCTTGTTGAAGCCCCAGATGGCTTTGGGCATCAGCGGGTCCATGTCGATGGTTTCGGAGCCGTAGCACCAGCAGGGGGTCACCGAGAGGACGGCTCCGACGTTGTTGTCGCGGAATTTGTCGGTCGCGGCGGCCGCTTCGGCCACACCGCCGATCGTCGTGTCGGCGATGACGCATTCGACGGGTGCTCCGTCGGCATAGCGCAGCTTCGCGGCATAGAGTTTCGCGACGCTCTGGGCCATGCCCATGGTCATCTCTTCGAGGGATTCGCGGATACCGCCGCGGCGGCCGTCGATGATCGGACGGATACCGATTTTAGGATGTGAATTTTTCATGATTGTACGTTTTAAGATTTTATCTGTTTTTGTAAGTTTTATGAATTTCGTGAGTTGGAAGTCCGTCGGCAGATTGCTGCGATCGGGTTCCATCGGCGGATCTTCGTGTCTGCCGGGACGCATCGGTCCAGATGCTTTCCATCCGCCAGGCGTCGAGCGAAAGTATTTCGGCACCGTTGCCTGCGGTGCGGACCGAGATTCCCTTGCTGTCGTCCCGCTCGGGATAGGTTCGCAGCGTAACGCTTTGCCGGTCGTTGACGAAGACTTCGACGATGCTTCGGTCGATGAACACCCGCAGTTTCAGTTTTTCTCCTTTGGCGAATGACAGTTCGGCCGTTTCCGGAGGCCGGGATGCGAAAAGAGGGGAACGTGAACCGTGGGTATTGTCTATTGTGATGGTACTGGTGGGCGTGTGGTTTTCGTATTCCCGGGTCGGTTTTCCCATGTCACGTTGGAAAAGAATCCGGGTGTGTTCCTGTCCGTCCGGGGAGCGGAGGACGGACAGTTCGAAAGTTTTTGTTTTCCCGAGGTCTATTTCCATCGAAATTTCCAGGGCATCTCCCGTTATTCCGTCCAGTATGGTTTCCTGATTGGCGAGCACGGCGATATGTTCCAGCCGAATGTGATCGCGGCGCAGCGATTCCACGGCGTCCCAGGGACGGACGCGCAGGGCGCCTTCCTCCCATGTCAGAAGGCGCGGAAGGGTCATCATCTCGGAAAAATCGTCTTTGCGGGGGAATCCCGGATTCGTGTTGAACAGGACGACGATACCCCCTTTTCCGTCCGGGCAGGCCGATGGTGCATGTATGCCCCCTCCTTTGGCGGGTCCGTGGTTGAAATTTCCTCCGTCCGTGACGATGAACTTCTGAAGCTGTGTGTCGTAGTTGCCGATCAGGTATTTGCCTCCGCTTTTGTGGCTGAAATGAAGGAGGATGTGCTCGTCTCCGTTACCGATGGGATAAAAGTAGGGACAGGCTCCGTCGTCGCCCACGAAAGCATAGGGATCGGCGTCGATGAACGGATGGAGATACTCCCAGCGGAGAAGATCGGGCGAGCGGTAGAGGTATTCGGCAAACATGCGCTTGCCGTCGGGACCGGAGTCCGAGTAACCGCCCAATATGGCGTAATAGAGCTTGTCGCAGTACCACAGAAACGGGTCGCCGCCCCGGGCGAAGACCGGCTGTTCCTTTTCGGGATCGAGATCCGGAATGACGGGATTGGCTGCCGGTTTGCGCCAGTTCAGTAGCAGGGGGTCGCGCGAGACAGCGACCATCTCCCCCTGCCCGACACCCCGGTACATGGCGATGACGCTGTCGCCCTGAATCAGCGTCGAACCTGAATATACCCGTTCTTCGATGGAAGGGGCGATGGCGATCGGAAGGTCTTTCCAATGGATCAGGTCGGGACTGTAAGCGTGGCCCCAATGGGCAATGGGATTCTCGATGGGATACGCCTGGTAGAACAGATGCCAGTTGCCGTTCCAATAGCAGAGTCCGTTGGGGTCGTTCAGCCGCCCTTCCGGGGCGGAGAAGTGGTAGAGCGGGCGGTATTTGCCCGACGAAAGTCGTTCCCGCGTTTGAGCATAGCGGTGCAGAAGCGGATTTCCGGTCAGCTCTTGCAGCTGGTCGGATAATCCGTCGCTGAACGTGTACATCGTGACCCTGTCGGCGGCAGGCGTTTGCTGCGCTGTCGCCGAAAGTCCCGGAAGAAGGGTCGTCAGTACGATGAGGAAAAGCGCGATTTGTTTTATAATCGAGGCGCGCGAAGGCACGCTCTGCGGCGAGGTGGCGTAGGCGCGGTTGAAGCGCACTCCTTCGGAGGCGAAACGGTCGAGATTCGGCGTCCGGATGTCGGCGTTGCCGTAACAGCCGACGGCGAAGGCGCTCTGGTCGTCGCTCAGCACCAGCAGGATGTTGGGCTGTTTCTGGGCCGCCACGGCGGCGCTGCCGCCCAGGACGCCGCCGCAGAGCAGCAGTCCGGTTTTCAGTCGGGTTTTCATGCGTTTTCGGCTTTGCGGTTCGTGAGTTTCGTGAGCAGGAAGCCCGTCAGGAAGATGACCGTCGTTCCGAAGACGATGGTGAGGTAGGTGTGCAGCGGGCTGTGGAAACGGTAGAAGGGCGAACCTTCGTTAATCAGCGGCGAGAGGCTCATCCAGGCGATGGTCAGCAGTCCGAGGATCACGGCGACGACCGCATGGGCCCGGCGCACGGTCTTGCAGACGACGCCCAGCAGGAACAGCCCCAGCATGCCGCCGCTGAAGATCGACGCCAGTTTCCACCAGGCGTCCAGCACGCCGTCGATGCGCATCATCATCAGCCCCATGATGATGCCCAGGGCTCCCACGACGAACGACGTGGCGTAGAGCACCCGCATGCTCTTTTTCTCGGAGAGTTCCTTTTTCGAGAGCCGCTTGGCGAAATCCGTCAGCACGATCGTCGCCGAGGAGTTGATGCTCGTGGCGATGGTCGACATGCCGGCCGAGAAGAGCGAGGCGATCACGAGGCCCGTGAGGCCCGTAGGCAGTCCGTGGACGATGAACCACGGGAAGACCTGGTCCGAGGGCGTGCCGGCGGGCAGCAGTTCGGGACGCGCCGTGTAGTAGGAGAAGAGCGCCGTGCCGATGTAGACGAAGACCAGCGACACGGGTATGTAGAGCAGACCGCCGAAAAGGGTCGACTTCACGGCTTCGGCCGTCGAGCGGGTCGTCATGTAGCGCTGCACGTAGTTCTGGTCGATGCCGTAGTTCTGCATGTTGACGAACAGTCCGTAGATGAGCACCACCCAGAAGGTCGGTTCCGTAAGGCTCGCGCCGAAGCTCCCGAGGCTGAACTTGCCGTGTTCCGAGGCTATCGCGAAGAGCTGTCCGGGACCTTCGGGCATCGTGAAGGTGAGGATCGCGGCGCAGGCGACGGCCCCGACGATGAGGATGATGCCCTGGATGGCGTCGGTCCAGACCACGGCGGCGATGCCGCCCAGCAGGGTGTAGATCAGCGTGGCGATGCCCGTGCAGATGATGATGGTCTGGATGTCCCAGCCGAACATCGTGTTCAGCGGCAGGGCCAGCAGCAGCAGGATCGACCCCACGCGGGCGAGCTGCGTCAGCAGGTAGCAGACCGCCACGTAACAGCGGGCCCAGTAGCCGAAGCGCATTTCGAGGTAGTGGTAGGCCGAGACGCTGTTGATTCCGCGGTAGAGCGGGATGAAGACCTTGGCCGCGAGCCATGTGGCGATGGGGATCGAGAGGCTGAATACGAAGGGGTTCCAGTTGCCTTTGTAGGCGTCGCCGGGAAGTCCGAGGAAGCTGATGCTGCTGACGAACGTGGCGAAGATCGACATGCCCACGACCCACGTGGGCAGCGAACCTTCGGCGGCGGTGAATGCCGCGGCGCCTTTACGGCTGCGGAAGTAGAACGAGCAGCCGAAGAGGGCGACGCCGCCCACGAAGATGAAGAAGACGAGGTAATCGAGTATGGTTATCTCCATTTTTTGTCGGGTTAGGTAGTTCGGTCGTGTGTCATTCGCCGCAGGCGGTTCCCAGCGCTTCGAGGGCCTTGCGGATGCGGGCGCGCTCCTCGGTGCGGAAACGGCGGTAGGGGTAGGACATGTAGTCGTCGCAGATGCCCATCAGCGAGAGCGAGCACTTCACGCCTTTGAGGTAGCTGGAGCCGTATTTCCCGACGGTGTAGAGCGACGTGCTGATCTGCATGATCTTCCGTTGCAGCGCGCGCATCGTGTTCACGTCGCGGTTGCAGGCGGCGTAGTACATCTGCACGTAGAGTTCGGGGAAGATGTTGGCGCCGCCGTTCACGCCGCCATCGGCCCCCATCACGACGCTTTCGCCCGTCAGCTCTTCGGGACCCACGTAGAGGGCGAAATCCTCGCGGTCGCCCAGGTGGTAGAGCAGCGTCTGGAAATAGGTCATGTTGGCCGAACTGTCCTTCAGCCCGACGATGTTCGGGTGTTCGGCCAGCGTCTTGACGGTCGCGGGTTCGAGGAACACCTTCACGTGCGACGGCATGTTGTAGAGGAAGAGCGGCAGCGGCAGGGCGTCGGCCAGCGCCGTGTAGTATTCGATCAGCTCCTGCTGCGAGGGCGCGAAGTAGTAGGGAGCGGCGGCCACGACCGCCACGGCGCCGCATTTCGCGGCGTGGGCGGCCAGTTTGACGCTCTCGTCGAGCGACGTGTCGGTGACGCCCACCAGCACGGGAACGCGCCCGGCGACCTGACGGCATACCAGTTCGACGAAGTCGTAACGGCATTTGTAGGAGAGGCTCTGCGCCTCGCCGGTGGTGCCGAGCAGGAAGAGGGCGTGGACGCCGCCGGCGAGGATGTGCTCCGTGAGCCGTACGGTGCCTTCACGGTCGATTTGGTCGTCGCCCTTCAAGGGGGTAATCATCGGGGGAATGATCCCTTTGATAGTCTTCATTTTTTTTATGTTTTTGTGTTTGATCAGTTGGTTGTCTTGTGTTGTTTGATCCACCGGATGACGGCCGGATAGGTTTCTTCGCCGTACTTGTAGCGTTCGCGCATCCAGAAGCCGTGGCCTCCTTCGGGATAGATGTGCATTTCGGCCTTCACTCCGCGGCGGTTGAGAGCCCGGTAGAAGGCGATGGAGTTGTCCGGGACCACCGCTTTGTCGTCGTTGCACAGCAGAAGCATCACCTCGGGCATCCCTTCGTGCACTTGTCCGAAGGTGGAGTGACGTTTGCGCAATGCCTCCTCTTCGCTGCGGGCCCCGAGGAGGTTCTCCCGGGTCCGGACGCTGGAATAGTTCATCGAGACGACCGGGTAGACCAGGACGGCGAAATCGGGGCGCGTTTCTTCGCTCGTGTATTCCGTGATGAGCGTCGAGGCGAAATGTCCTCCCGCCGAGAAGCCGATAATTCCCACATTGTGAGGATCGACACCCCATTGTGCGGCGTTGCGGCGGATGACGCGCATCGCCTGCTCGCCGTCTTCGAGCGGAATCCCGGGATGGCCGTTCGGCATCCGGTATTTGAGGATCATCGCGGCGATGCCGTGTTCGTTGAGCCATTCGGCGGTCTTGTAGCCCTCGTGCGTGATGCAGACTTTCTCGTAGCTTCCGCCCGGCACGACCAGCATGGCCTGCCCCGTGGCGCGCGCCGGATCGGGAAGATAGACCAACAATTCGGGGTCGCTGACGCCGACGTAATATCCCTTGTCGTTCACGCCTTCGGGCTGCTCTTCCAGACCGCTCTTCGTCGGGGTTCCCTCCGGGAAGAGTTTGACGTGCAGCGGCTCGGCGGCCTGTGATACGGCGACGGCCAGCAATAGGGCGCAGAGTGTCGTGAGGCAGGTTTTCATCGCGCCTGTTTCTGTTGGTTCGCCATCCGGTAGAAGTGGCCGTCCTCAGCCCCCAGCAGGAGTTCCGGCGTACTGTCGCCCCGCCAGTCGATGGGGGTCGGACAGGTCGTGTGGCCGGCCAGTATGCGTTCGCTGACGTTGCCCATGTATTCGTACCACACCTCGCCCCGCTCCTCGCGGACGTTGCGGAACCAGCAGGCGTTCTGGCTGTCCACGATCAGGTCCAACCGTCCGTCGCCGTCCCAGTCCGTGAAACAGATCTTGCGGCGTCCGGATTGTCCGCCGATGCCGTCGTTCAGCCGCAGAAGCCCTTCCGACGCATCCGCTACCCCGCTTCTGGAGTTGTAGAGCGAGCAGTTCGTGCCGTGGAAGATGCGGCGTCCGGGGTGGAGCAGCAGTTCGCCTTCGGGCGTGCGGAAACGTTCGTAATAGGCGAGGTAACCCTCCTGGTCGAGGACGATGAGGTCCGTCAGCCCGTCGCCGTTCCAGTCCATCGCCACGGGCGTCGTGCGCCATTGCGTGACGAGCGTGCCGGGCTCGGGCGTCCACCAGTTCCAGGCGGGTTTGGGGGCCTCGCCCTCCCAGGCCACGCGCACGGGCTGCGCCGGGGCGAGTCTTAGCCCGTCTTTGCCGCCGAGGTTGCGGAACCATTCGATTTTGCCCCAGATCGAGTTGACGATGATGTCGGGAAGCCCGTCGCCGTCCCAGTCGGCCACGGAGAGCACCGTGTAGCCCCATTTGCGTTCGGCGGGACCCTGTATCGAGCCGTTCTCCCCGGCCTGGATGCGGATGGGCCTGCCGTTGACGGTGAAGAGGCGCGGAGCGTCCCACACGGGGTTTTCGCCGCCCGAAAGGTTGCGGATGAAAGCGATTTCGCCGGCCGAGTTCCCGGCAATGATGTCCTGTTTTCCGTCGCCGTCCCAGTCGAAGGCGCAGGGGGTCGAGAGGGCCCCGAATTTGACCGGATCGGCTTGCTGGGTGAAGTAGACGGGCGATTCGAACTGCGGCATGCCTTTTTTGACCTTCCCCGTGTGGCGCACCCAGGCCACCCGGCCGTCCTCGTCGCCGACGATGAGGTCGGGATGCCCGTCGCCGTCGAAATCCGACACCACCGGGACGATCATCTCCAGATGGAGGCGGATCTCCCCGTGTTTGTTCGCAAGCGGCCGTCCCGCGGCGAAGCGGGGCTCCGTGCGGGTGCCGACGTTCTCGAACCAGGTGAGTCCATCGACGAACTCGCCGCAGATCAGGTCCGGATCGCCGTCGCCGTCGAAATCGGCGATACACGGATTGGGCGCCCCGTAAACGTCGATCGGGGCGCCTGCGGCCTCCACCTTGCCGCGGTTGACATATCCCCTGCCGGTGTTTTCCAGCAGGTAGACGTAGCCGTGCAGCGGACCCCGGGTCCAGCGTCCGAGACTGTCGAAAGCGTTGTCCCAGCCGTAGTCGTCCCACGTGTCGATGCCTACGACGATGTCCTTGTCGCCGTCGCCGTCCCAGTCGGCGTAGCTCCACATATTGCTCCGCGACTTGTTGTAGGTGGCTCCGAGTTCCTCGCCTTCGTAGTGCAGGCGGCGTTTTTTGGCATAGGGGGCCTTGAAGAAGTCGGGGTATTCGAAATTCTTCGAAAGGACGTAGGGTTTGCCGTCCGCCTCCGAGAGACGGATGTTGTTCATCCCCTTCTCGCTGATGCGCTCGGCGGCGGCGAAACGGGGATGGCGCGGCGTACCGATGTTTTTGAAGAAATAGAGTCCTTTGTAGGGGCGGTCGGGGCACGACACCAGCAGGTCTTTCAGACCGTCGCCGTCGTAGTCCACGGGCAGCGGAATGCCCCACAGCCCGACTCCCAGATCGACCGTGAGGCCCGGATTGTTATAGCGCAGGATGTCCGGGTCGGATTGGGCCGGGGCATTTCCCCCCCCCCTCCTTGGGATTGGCTGTATGCGCCGTTCGGGCCGGTGCCGATGTCGTGACGAAGAGTGCGGCGGCCAGCGCTGCGGTGCGGATGGCGAGGACGCTCGTTTTGTAAAGATGGGTTGCCGGGTTCATGGTTTTATGTCGGTTTTTTGTAAATCGTTTTAGCCTCGGGGCAAATGTTTTAACTTTTCACGGCCGCCTCTTCCGCGCTCCGCAGCGCCTCTTCGGGGGCGCTCTCGACGATTTCGGGCGTCAGCACGATGCGTGTGCAGCTTCCGGGTTTGTCGCGCTGTTCGATGCTCTTGATCAGCAGGTCGAGGGCCTCGGTCCCGAACCGTTCGATGGGCTGGCGGACGTAGGCGATGGCGGTTTTGTAGATGTCGAAGGCTTCGTTGGTGTCGAAGCAGGCGATGGCGAAATCCTGGGGCACGCGCCAGCCGTTGCGGAAGATGGCGCTCAGGCCCTGGCCTGCCAACGTGTTGGTGGCGAAGAGGAAAGCCTCGACGCGGCGCTGCCGGGCCTCGCGGATGATCTCCTCGATTTTGGCGAACTTGTCGTGGCGCAGGTGGTGTATGACGGCGTTTTCGCTCATTTCGTGTGCCTGCATGCAGCGGCGGTAGCCCTCTTCGCGCTCGCGGATGTTCGAGAGCCCCATCGAGTAGGAGATCATCTCGATGCGGGTGAATCCGCGCCGGATCAGCGCCTCGGTCGTTTCGTACCCGGCGCGGCGGTTGTTCAGCACGACGCTGCTGACTTCCAGATCGGGCACCTCGCGGTCGAGCAGCACGAGCGGGATGTTCTGGCGGGCGATGTCGCGGATGATCTCGTCCGCGTCTTCGCACGGAACCACGATCAGGCCGTCGATGCCCTTGTTGCGGAAGACCTCGACCAGATTCTCCAGCTTCTGCGGATTCTCGTCGGTGCTGCCGAACAGCACGGTGTACTTATGTTTATATGCGTGGTTCTCGATGCACCGGGCGATGTCGGCGAAGAACTTGTTCGAGATGTCCGAAACGATGACGCCGATGGTGTTCGTCTTGCCGCTGCGCAGGGTGCGGGCGGCGTTGTTGGGCTGGTAATTGAGTTTTTGCGCGACCTCCAGAATGCGCTGGGCCGTTTCCTTGTTCACGCGGTAGGTCTCCTTGCCGTCGGCCTTGTTGTTCATCACGAACGAGACCAGGGCGATCGAAACTCCCGCCTCCGTGGCTATATCTTTTATGGTGACTCGCTTCGTGCGCATATTTTTTGCGATTTTTTGCAATATCTGGGATTTTCTGTTACATTTGCAAAAGTAATTAAAACGTTTTAACAAACAAATTTTTTCGCAATTTTTTTGATTTTATCCCTTTCGGAATATGAAAACTTACGGTGAAGAGCGCTCATTCCTGGAGAGTTGCGGGGTTCGGGTCGTGGAGTTGTCCGACGAATCGGGCCGGGCGCGGGTCTGTCTGGTTCCGGCGTGGCAGGGACGGGTGATGACCTCGACGGCGGCCGGAACCGGGGGACCCGGCTACGGCTGGATAAACCGCTCGCTGATCGCTTCGGGGGTCCGGAAATCCCGGTTCAACCCTTTCGGCGGCGAAGAACGCCTCTGGCTCGGGCCCGAGGGCGGCCCCTTCTCGCTCTACTTCGCGCCCGGCGCCGAGCAGGTCTATGCCAACTGGCAGGTTCCGGCGGCGCTGGACACCGAGCCTTTCCGGGTGGTCGGGCGCGATGCCCGACAGGTGCGCTTCGAGGCTGAAATGTCGCTTCGCAACGCCGCCGGAACCCGTTTTGAGATCGGGGTGGCGCGTCGCGTCGAACTCCTCTCGCACCGGCAGGCGGAGGTGTCGTTGGGGCGTGTTCTGCCGCCGGAACTCGCATTGGTGGCCTACCGCAGCGAGAACCGGATCGGGAACTGCGGTCCGGAGCCCTGGACGCCCGCGGGCGGCGCTCCGTCGGTCTGGATGCTCGGGATGTTCACGCCGTCGCCGACGACCGTCGTTTTCCTTCCCTGCGACGGCGAAGAGGTGCGTGCGGCCGTCAACAGCGACTATTTCGGAGAGCTTCCGGACGATCGGCTCTCCGTCTCCGGAGGGCTCGTATGCCTGCGGATCGACGGCGCTTTCCGGTCGAAGATCGGGCTGCCTGCGGGCCGCGATACGGGGCTTTGTGGCAGTTACGACGCGGCGGCGCATCACGTGACGCTGGTTCGCTACCGCCGTTCCGCGCCGGGCGACCGCTATGTGGAGAGCCGCTGGGGCGCGCAGGCCGATCCGTTCGGCGGGGATGTCGTCAACGCCTACAACGACGGGCCGACCGAGACCGGCGAGGTGATGGGCCCGTTCTATGAAATCGAAACCTCTTCGCCGGCGGCCTTCCTGCGGCCCGGCGAGACGCTGTGCCACACGCAGGAGGTCTTCCACCTGCAAGGGGACGAAGCCCTACTCGAAGAACTTCTCCGCGGTCTGATACCCGGAGGGCTGCGGGCTGTGAAAGAAGCGTTCAACCATTAATCGAAATAACTATGCAACCTCGAACCAACTATCTTCTGGGCGTCGATTTCGGGAGCGATTCCGTGCGGTGCCTCGTCGTCGATGCCGCCGACGGGTCGGAACTCGCTTCGGCGGTGGTGGCCTATCCCCGGTGGGCCGAGCGGCTCTACTGCGATCCCGCGCACAACCGCTACCGCCAGCATCCGCTCGATTATGTCGAATCTCTGGAAGCGTCTGTCCGTCAGGCGCTGGCGGCCTGCGGACGCGACGTTGCCGATGCCGTCTGCGGCATCTCCTTCGACACCACGGCGTCCACCCCGGCGCTGACCGATGCCAAGGGCACCCCGCTGGCCCTGCTGCCGGAGTTCGCCGAGGAGCCCGATGCGATGTTCGTGCTCTGGAAAGACCATACGGCCCTCGCCGAAGCGGATGAGATAAACGATTTAGCAAGAAAGTGGGAAACCGACTACACCCGTTACAGCGGCGGCACCTACTCCTGCGAATGGGTGTGGGCCAAGATGCTCCATTGCCTGCGCCGTTCGCCCGGATTGCGGGCTGCGGCCTATTCGTGGGTGGAGCACTGCGACTGGATCAGCGCCCTGCTGGTCGGGGACACGACCCCCGAGACCATCGCCCGCAGCCGCTGCGTGGCCGGACACAAGGCGATGTGGCACGCCTCGTGGGGCGGACTTCCCGCGCCGGAGTTTCTGGAGGCGGTCGATCCGCTGCTGGGCATCTTCCGCGGACATCTTTATTCCGACACCGTCACGGGCGATGCGTGCGTCGGCCGGCTGTGCGGCGAGTGGGCCGCCCGGCTGGGGCTGAAACCGGGCATCGCCGTCGGCGTGGGGGCCATCGACTGCCATGTCGGGGCCGTCGGGGCCGGGATCGTCCCCGGAACGCTGGTCAAGGTGATGGGAACCTCGACGTGCGACATCGTGGTCGGCACCTACGACGAGGTCGGCGACCGGACCGTGCGCGGCATCTGCGGTCAGGTCGATGGTTCGGTGCTGCCCGGGTATATCGGTTTCGAGGCCGGGCAGGCCGCCTTCGGAGATTTGTACGCCTGGTTCCGGCGGGTGATGGCGTGGCCGCTGCGGCAGATTGCCGGAAGCGATCCGCAGCTCGAAGAGCGGATTCTCGGGGAGCTGACGGCCGAGGCCGAACGGCTGCCCCTGACACCCGACGATCCCGTGGCGCTCGACTGGCACAACGGCCGTCGGACGCCCGATGCCGACCCCCGGGTGCGGGGTGCGCTGGACGGACTGACCCTTGCGACATCGGCGCCGGCGATCTACAAGGCGCTGGTCGAAGCGACGGTCTTCGGGTCCCGGGCCATCGACGAGCGGATGCTCGAAGAGGGGGTGCCCATCGACAACATCCTCGCCATCGGCGGCATCGCCCGCAAATCGCCTTTCGTGATGCAGACGATGGCCGATGTCATCGGCGTTCCGATCCGGGTGGTGGCCAGCGATCAGGCTTGCGCCCTGGGTGCGGCGATGTTCGCGGCGGTCGCCGCCGGGCTCTATGGATCGGTGCAGGAGGCCCAGCGGGCGATGTGTCCCGGTTTCTCGGACGAATACCTGCCCGATATGGAGCGTCACGCGGTTTACGACCGCCTCTACGACCGTTATCTGAAACTCGGAGGCCGCCGCTGAGCGGGCGTTCCGGAGGACCGGGTGCACGGGCCGCGGGTAGAGCCGACGAATCGTTCGGTTTTGCCTGCGGCCTGCGTGCTGTCTTGGGCCGGCTGTCTCTCGGCGACCCCCTCCCAAAATAAATTTGGCATTGTGCCCGGCTTGCACTATCTTTGACTTTTGTCTTAGATAGGCTGCGGTTCGGAAGTGCTCAAATAAATTTGGCACTCCGCTCACCTTGCACTATCTTTGCCCTATGACAGTGATCAGATTGACCAAGGAATTTTCATTCGAGGCAGCGCATGCCCTCGACGGATACGACGGGCCGTGCCGCGAAATCCACGGGCACTCCTACCGGTTGTTCGTGACGGTGAAAGGCACCCCGGCCGAAGACGAGGCCGATCCCAAATGCGGGATGGTGATGGATTTCGGGGTGCTGAAGCGGATTGTGAACGAAGAGATCGTCTCGCGGTTCGATCATGCGCTGGTGCTGCGCGGTTCGGCGTCGGGTGCGGAGCTGCGCCGGGTGCTCGCCGAGCGGTTCGGCAACATCCTGACGGTGGATTACCAGCCCACGTGCGAGAACATGCTCGCCGATTTCGCCCGCCGCATCGCCGCCCGGCTTCCCGAAGGCGTTGCGCTCCATTCGTTGAAGCTCCACGAAACCGCAACCTCGTTCGCCGAGTGGTTTGCCGGCGACAACGAGTGACAGCTCCCCGAACACAAGTGACACATCAATTCCTATTGTTTACAATCCGAGTAAACTGCGAGGATAGCGGATAGCAGAAAAAAAGCTATCGAGATTTTGGTTAGATTTAAAGATGTCAATTTTTACTAACTAAAATGACGATAGCCATGAGAGCGCAAAGATTTGAAGAGTTGGTCGGTTACGGTTTTGTCCTCGACTTCTGTACTGAAGACATTCAGGCAAAATCCGGATCCGGAAGCGTTGCGCGGATTTCTAACGAGGAGTTATCCGGATGCTGATATCATTCGGTGTATAAAGCAGAATTCTGCGGGTTCTGGACATACAAATACCTGACAACCTTAAGGATCGACAACATCGTGGTCAATCCGGCCGATGTACTGATCAAGAGCAGTGAAATGCTGCGTAAGAGTGACGCCGTGGACAGATGCAAGCAAGCGTGGAGTTTACAGGGCAACAAGTTGAAAGGCATTTACACGCCGGACAGCATATCGTTGGTGATGTGTTCCTTGATAAGATTGAAGAACTCGATCACCAAAGACACAACTCGTCAGAAGAACCGGATCAAGTCCCAGTTACGGTATTTAGTCATTGAGATGACTTGGAAGTTTCTTGAACCTTTCTCCAACTGGTTGAAGCCGTTTATTGTTTGGTTGAAGGGGGGGGAGATGCTCACTCCGAGCGGTCGCTAGGCCCTCGACATCCATCCGTCCGTGTTTGTCGAACGGATCCAACATCTTCTGCCAGAGGAGCACTTCGGCGTCATCCTTATCCACTTTCTCCTTGTTATAATACAACGCTCCACCGGGCGAGGAGCCCGATCTTATATTCGCAACCACTCCTTAGCTTGTTTTGCGAGGTTCAGAATCTCGATACTGAGGGCTTTCAGCTCGCGGGTTCGCTGCTCCAGCATAGCGATCTGATGCGGGATAGCAACGTTGGAAAAGTGCGCGTTGATGGCCTTTACAATCTGGTTATAGTTATTCCCGAGCTTTTGAAATTGGAAATAAAAGTCGTTCAGCCGGGCGACAAATTGCGTCTTCGAAGGGTCGCGTTTGATAACGACGAACTCCTCGGAGAAGATACGTTTGACGATAAAACGGCTGCGGTTATGCTCTGATCCGGCCTTTGAGAGCACTTCGTTGAAGCGGATGTTCTGCTCTTCATTGAGCCGGAAAGAGTATTTATAACTCGGTGTTCGAGGCTTCTTTCCTGTCATGTCTGTCAGTTTTGGGTTGGTATCCATAATATCGGTTAAAAAGGCGTTCGACTCGGGAGAACGCCCGGCCTCGCAGAGCGAGCACCTTTGTATGCCGAAAAGTTTTTCGGCATACAAAGGTACAGCTTGCTCCCATCTGGCGATGGGAAAAAGCCGCGCCGGAGAACTGCTATCGAAAGTTTGAAAACTCCTCCGCTACGGCTTCCGGGACTGGGGCTGTTCCCGGTGCAATATTACAACCGTCCGGTACGAAAAAAAAGCCCGCCGAACGGACTGGAGCGGTCGTGAGCGGACATCGGAATCGAGGTATTTCTGTCGGTTGTATCTTGCAGCATGAAAGGCAAGTTTTCTTATTCCGTTCATTATTCCGATATAAACCGCATTAAACAGAAAACGGTATTTTGAATGGTTTAAAACATAAAACCGCACACACATGCTTTACGACTGCAAAACGAACAATCAATCTTAAAAACGTTGTATCATGGATTCATTAAAAGAACAAACCAGACCCGCCACCAAGTCTTCGAAGCCTCCCCGCATCGAAGTCGACGAAGAGATGGTGCGCCGTATGATTGTCGGACTGGCCTCTTTGGATTCGAAAGTCGTTATCCCGCTATAAACCACACGAAATAAAACACGGTATTTTGAATGGTTTAACCCAATAAACCAGACATACATGCTCTATGCCCGTATGGCTGACAATCAATCTTAAAAACGTTGTACCATGGATTCATTAAAAGAAACTGACAAATCCGCAACAGAACCTCCGAAACGTTCCCGTATCGAAGTCGACGAAGAATTGATGCGTCAGATGATCGCCGGACAGGCCCCTTTGGATTCGAAAGTCGGCCGCAGGATTCCCGAACCGGAAGAGGAAGATACGAACGCTCTTGAGGAAAACACATCGGAAACGGTATCCGGAGCATCGGCACCGACTGCTGAGAAAACAGATGTCGACACCCAAACGAGTGGCGTAAAGGAACCGGCCGGATTCCGTCGTAAAAAGCTCGCGCTGCCGGATTTCGAACGCACCTTCTTCGCGCCGGTGGATTGTCGCAACCGATCGGCGATCTATGTCAGTACCCGAACCAAGCACAAAGTATCGGAAATACTCCACCTGTTAGGGAATGAGAGTACAAGGCTTACGGCCTTGGTCGACAATATGCTGCGCTTTGTCATGGACATTTACAGCGACGAGCTGAATTATCTCCACGAGAAGAAGAACAATAGACGACCGTTTTGAACAGACAATGCGAATTGGAACGGCAGAAAGAGTTATTCCGGCAGATGGACAGACAGTCAATTATGGATGCAGGCGATTTTTCAGATAAAGGGATAAAGCGATGCTTAAAGAAATATTTCTATATTTCTGCCAATCCGAGTATTTCAATTTGCCATCCAAAAGGCGGCGTGGGAAATCAACCTTCACGGTACTGCTCGCCAGTTACCTGCATTACACTTTGAGGCATGACGTGCTTGTCGTAGACTGCGACTATCAGAGTTCAGATATGCGTGCTGTGGAGCAAATACCCGTTAGGTGCCGTCCGGGGCGCAGAAAGCCTCCTTTTCCGACGGTAGCGTTCAGCAAAATGCCGGGGATGGAAATACGCAAGGCTCGCCCCTCGGGCGATTTGCATGGCCTTGCGTATTTCCATCTCCGGCGATAAATTCCCTGCCGGCGGAAAGAGATTACAAGGATACATCAGACTTTTTTGCTTTTAAGGGTGAGACGATATATGTTGTTCTCACATGGCTCCGTATCGTTTTTCCCAACTATCTGCTATTTCTATACAGCCATGAATTTATCCGCCAATTTTTCTTTGAGCATCTCCACCTCCCGGTCGACCATTGGCTGGGTCACCTTCGCATAGGTCTGCGTCGTGGTGATGCGTTTATGCCCCAGCATCTTCGAGAGCGTCTCCAGCGACACGCCGTTCATCAGGCAGATCGTCGTGGCATAGGTATGACGTGCAACATGGAAGGTCAGTTTCTTTTCGATGCCACATAAGACGGCGATACGCTTCAGGGATCGATCCACCGTATTCAGGTGCGGCATAAAAGAAAAGACGTAATCCGTGCCGTCCCGGTAACGTTCCAGAATGGACAAGGCAGCCGGCAGCAGTTTGACGACATACTGCGTGTCCGTCTTGCAGCGGTTGCCTGTGACCCACCAGTCACCGTGCGTATCCTGTTCGAACTGTTTCCATGCAAGGGTTTTCAGATCCGCGTAGCAGATGCCCGTAAAACAGGAGAAGAGGAACAGGTCGCGGATCATACGTTGTTTCTTCGTGCGGAACGCGGCATGCTGAAGCGTGAGGATCTCTTCCTCGTTCAGGAAGGCACGTTCCGGCGCGGGTTCGTTGTATCGGTACGAGGCGAACGGGTTGCGGGGCATGATCCCGTCGTTGAAGGCGATCTTGACCACATTGATCAGGCAGTCCAGATAACGGCAGATGCTCGTGAGTTTAAGCGCCCGTTCCGTTTTCAGATAGACATGGAACTGTTCAATGAAGGACTGTTCCAGTTCGGCAAGGGCGATGTCGCTCACACGGTATTTCGCCGTAAGGAACGCCTGCAGGTGTTTCATCGTGGCAAGATAACGGTACCACGTGTTTTTCGAGCGGTCGACGCCGATACGCCCGTGCAGGTCCTCCGTGAAGCTGCGGAAAGTGGACAGCAGGGTGCGGTAACGCTTCCCGAATCCCAGCCAGGCGTTCTTGACCTTCTCGGCCGTCACATAGCTTTCCCGGTCGCGGATATCCCGATAATGACGGTCGAGCTGCGAGCGGATCTCGTCCAGATGGCGGTTGATGCGGTCGGATTCGAGACTCCGGCCCTTGGCGCGGCCCCCGCGGACTTCCCACAAACGCTCCGGAACCGTGAGCTTCGCACTGAACTGCGAAATAGTACCGTTGACCGTGATGCGGCCCATGACAGGAACCGCCGACTGTGTTTTTTCCTTGTTCCTTTTCAGGTAGAACAGAACCTTGAACGTGCTGCGCATAAACTCTGCTTTTTGAGGGGTACAAAACTAATTTCAGCAGAGTCTCCGATCAAGATGAACAAAAATGCAATAGACGGTAAATCACTGTTTTAGGAAATAAAAGGCATTCCCGAACGAGGTAATGCTTTGGTAACTGAACTCTCGCTTGATGATGCCGCCGACTACCGATTCGACAACCTGTATAGAGTGAACTGGATAGAAAAACTACCTGATTATCAATACCAGTGCTTACATTTGCCTTTTTACCAAATTTGTGATACTTTTGACCCCGAAATCACTTATTTGAACACGTTATGCGAAAAATCACCAACGAGGAGCTGGGGCGTCCCACGGCCGGAGAGTTCGCCGCGATGGCGAAAATGCCCGTTACGGTCGTGCTCGACAACGTCCGTTCGCTGCAGAACGTGGGGGCGTTCTTCCGTACGGGGGACGCTTTCGCCGTGGAGCATATCGCCCTGTGCGGGATTACGGCCGTGCCGCCCAACCGCGACATTCATAAAACGGCGCTGGGCGCGGAGCTGACCGTGCCGTGGAGCTATTACGAGACCACCGAAGCGTGTATCGACCGCCTGCACGCCGACGGCTACGAGGTGCTGGCCGTCGAGCAGGTCGAGGGCGCCGTGATGCTCGATGTCTTCCGCGCCGCGCCCGGCGTGAAGTATGCGCTGGTCTTCGGCAACGAAGTGATGGGTGTGGGGCAGTCGGCCGTGGACCGGTGCGACGGCGCGATCGAAATCCCGCAGGCCGGGACCAAGCATTCGATCAACGTCGCAGTTTCGGGCGGCGTCGTTTTGTGGAGTTTTTTCCGCCGGATCGGGCCGGGACGCTGACCGGGCCGGGAGAATGGCCGGCGGACGGCCGGGTTCAAATAAATTTGGCATTGCGCCCGGCTTGCGCTATATTTGCCCCGATTTACAGGAGATAACAGTAAGTCTTCCTTTGCAAAGGGAGGTCCGGGAGGTATTGTCGATATGGAATAGGCGTTTTTGCGCCGTAATACGAATCCGATGGATTCCATGTCGGAACCTTGCGAACGAGTGAAATGTTAAATGCTCCATCGGGTTCGCAGTGAACTATGTCTGTAGAAAGTACTGTCAGGGCCGTTACGACCTACCGGCTGACGGAGATGAAACAGCGCGGCGAAAAGATCGCCATGCTGACCTCGTACGACTATTCGATGGCGAAGATCGTCGATGCCGCGGGTATCGACGTGATTCTTGTCGGCGATTCGGCGGCCAATGTGATGGCCGGTTATGAAACGACGCTTCCCATCACCCTCGATATGATGATCTATCACGCCTGCTCGGTCGTGCGCGCCGTCAATCGCGCGCTGGTGGTCGTCGATCTGCCGTTCGGCACTTATCAGGGCAATTCGAAGGTGGCGCTCGATTCGGCCGTCCGCATCATGAAGGAGACCGAAGCCGACGCCGTGAAGATCGAGGGCGGCGAGGAGATTCTCGAATCGGTCAACCGCATCCTCTCGGCCGGTATTCCGGTGATGGGGCACCTCGGACTTACGCCGCAGTCGATCCACAAGTTCGGCACTTACAATGTGCGTGCGAAAGAGGAGGCCGAGGCCGAGAAGCTGGTGCGCGACGCCCACCTGCTGAGCGAAGCGGGCTGTTTCGGCATCGTGCTCGAAAAGATTCCCGCCGCGCTGGCCGCCCGCGTGACGGGTGAAATTCCCACCCCGACGATCGGCATCGGCGCCGGCGGTGCCTGCGACGGTCAGGTGCTGGTAATTCACGACATGCTGGGCATCAACAAGGGATTTTCGCCCCGTTTCCTGCGCCGCTACGCCGACCTGCACGAGTTGATGACGGGGGCTGTACAGCAATATATCAAGGATGTGAAGGAGTGCGACTTCCCCAGCGAGAAGGAGCAGTATTAGGAGATATTTTAAAGTGAATTGCGGGGCGCGGAACGGCGCCCCGTTTTTTTGCAGCGGCGGATCGCCGGGCTGTTGCCCGCAGTCCGACCGCAAAGGCGGTGGCGATGCCTGCGGTCCGTATCGCGTTGAGATACGGCAGGCTGTTGCGTTTATCATAAATTGTTGATAAAAAAATCGAAGGGAAGGCCCGGAATTTAGGCCGTTTCAAAAAAAAATGATTACTTTTGCATGCAACAAAAATCCACGTTCATTATGTCTTTTATCAATGAAAGGGTTCAGCCCGAAGGACTTACCTTCGACGATGTGCTGCTCGTACCCGCCTATTCGGAAGTGTTGCCGCGAGAGGTCAATATTCAGACCCGTTTTTCGCGAAATATCAAACTCAACATCCCCATTGTGTCCGCTGCCATGGACACCGTTACGGAAGCGCCGCTGGCTATCGCGCTGGCCCGTGAAGGCGGAATCGGCGTGATTCACAAGAATATGTCGATCGCCGAGCAGGCCGCGCAGGTCCGCCGGGTGAAACGCGCCGAGAACGGCATGATCTACGATCCGGTGACCATCTCCAAGGAGAATACTGTCGGCGACGCCCTGAACTTGATGCGTGAGAACAAGATCGGCGGCATTCCGGTCGTGGACGACGACAACATCCTGATCGGCATCGTCACCAACCGCGACCTGCGGTTCCAGCGCGACATGATGCGCCGCATCGAAGAGGTGATGACTCCGGGCGACCGGCTGATTACGACCCATAGCACCGAATTGTCGCACGCGTCGGAGGTGCTGCTCAACAGCAAGATCGAAAAGCTCCCCGTGGTGGACGACAAGGGCCATCTGGTGGGGCTTATTACTTATAAGGACATTACCAAGGTGCAGGACCATCCCAATGCCTGCAAGGACGCCAAGGGCCGCCTGCGCGTGGCCGCCGGCGTGGGCATTACGCCCGATGCGCTGGAGCGTGTCAAGGCGCTGGTCGCCGAAGACGTCGATGCCGTGGTGCTCGATTCCGCGCACGGGCATTCGATCGCCATGGTGCGCAAGCTGCGGGAGATCAAGGAGGTTTATCCTTCGCTGGAGGTGATCGCAGGCAACGTGGCTACGGCCGAAGCGGCCCGGTTCCTGATCGAAAACGGGGCCGACGGCGTGAAGGTCGGTATCGGTCCGGGTTCGATCTGCACGACGCGCATCATCGCGGGCGTGGGCGTTCCCCAGCTTTCCGCGATCTTCGACGCGGCTTCGGCGGCGGCCGGAACCGGCGTGCCCGTCATCGCCGACGGCGGTCTGCGCTATTCGGGCGATCTGGTGAAGGCACTGGCTGCAGGCGGCGACTGCGTGATGATCGGCTCGATGTTCGCCGGCACGGAGGAGGCTCCGGGCGAAACGATCATCTACAACGGCCGTAAATTCAAATCCTACCGCGGCATGGGGTCGATCGACGCCATGAAGGCCGGATCGGCCGACCGTTATTTCCAGAAAGGGTGCGAAAACAACTTCAGCAAACTCGTTCCCGAAGGCATTGCGGCCCGTGTGCCGTTCAAGGGAACGCTGAGCGAGACGGTCTATCAGTTGGTCGGCGGCGTTCGCGCCGGCATGTTCTACTGCGGCGCGAAGGACATCGAGACCCTGCAGCGCGCGCGCTTCGTCCGCATCACCTCTTCGGGTATGCACGAGAGCCATCCGCACGATGTGGCCATTACCAGCGAAGCGCCCAACTACAGCAGCGAACGTTAGTTATGAATCCCGAAATCGCGGCCTGCGGGCTTTTTTGCGGAAACTGCCGCAAATTCGGCAAAGGAAGCTGTCCGGGGTGCCGCCCGAACGAAAAGGCGTCGTGGTGCAAGGTGCGGGCATGCTGCATCGAACACGGCTGGCAGAGCTGCGCCGAATGTACGCTGATGCCGCCTCAGACCTGCAAAAAGTTCGACAACTTTATCGCCAAGGTCTTTCAGGTCGTTTTCCGTTCCGACCGCCGGGGATGCGTCGAACGTATCCGCGAAGTGGGACCGGAGGCTTTCGCCGCGGAAATGCGTCTTTCGGGAAGCTACAACCGTCCGGTAAAGAAATAGTAATTAAAGGATTCGAAGTCTTCCTTGACAAAGGGAGATCAAGAGGGATTTTAAGCATGAAACCGGCGTCTGAGACGCCGTAACGTGAGTCCGACGAGTTTCATGGCTTGTAAACCTTCCGAAATTGATGAACCCAGATTCGTCGGACTTACGTTATATTATGGAAAAAATCCTGATTCTCGACTTCGGTTCGCAGTACACGCAGCTCATCGCGCGGCGTGTGCGCGAGTTGAGCGTCTATTGCGAAATCCACCCCTTCAACAAGATTCCGGCGCTCGACGCTTCGGTGCGGGGTGTGATTCTGTCGGGCAGTCCCTTCTCCGTACGGGACGAGAACGCTCCGACACCCGATCTTTCGGCCATTAAGGGCAAACTGCCCCTGCTGGGCGTCTGCTACGGCGCGCAGTTCCTCGCATCGGCCTTCGGCGGCGAGGTGCAGCCCGCCCCCAGCCGTGAATACGGCCGCGCCATGCTCACGGTGGGCGATGCTGACGACGCGCTGATGCGCGGCCTGCCCAAAACCACGCAAGTATGGATGTCGCACGGCGATACGATCACGTCGGTTCCGGCGAACTATAAGATCGTCGCCAGCACGGAAGACGTGCGCGTCGCGGCGTTCCACGTCGAGGGCGAGCAGACGTGGGGCATCCAGTTCCACCCCGAAGTGTACCATTCGACCGACGGCACGCAGCTGCTGAAAAACTTCGTCGCAGGCATCTGCGGCTGCAAGCAGGAGTGGACATCGGAGAGTTTCGTGGAAGCCACCGTGCGCGAACTGCGCGAAAAGCTGGGCGACGACAAGGTCGTGCTCGGACTTTCGGGCGGCGTCGATTCCTCGGTGGCGGCCGTGCTGCTGCACAAGGCCATCGGCAAGAACCTCTATTGTATTTTCGTGGATTCGGGCCTGCTGCGCAAGAACGAGTTCGAGGACGTGCTCGAATCCTACAAGAACATGGGACTGAACGTCAAGGGTGTCAAAGCCGGCGCGAAGTTCCTCGGCGATCTGGCGGGCGTCTGCGATCCCGAAACCAAACGCAAGATCATCGGCCGCGACTTCGTCGAAGTGTTCAACGAAGAGGCTGTCCAGATCAAGGACGTGCGCTGGCTGGCGCAGGGGACGATCTATCCCGACGTGATTGAATCGGTGTCGGTGAATGGTCCCTCGGCTACGATCAAGTCGCACCACAACGTCGGCGGCCTGCCTGAGAAGATGAACCTGCGGATCGTCGAACCGCTGCGCCTGCTCTTCAAGGACGAAGTGCGCCGCGTGGGACGTTCGCTCGGTATTTCCGAGCAGCTGATCGGCCGTCATCCCTTCCCCGGACCCGGCCTTGCGATCCGGATTCTGGGCGACATTACACCCGAAAAGGTCGAAATCCTGCAGAACGTGGACAAGATTTACATTGACGCCATGCGCGATGCGGGTCTTTACGACAAGGTGTGGCAGGCGGGCGCGATTCTGCTGCCCGTGAAGAGCGTGGGCGTCATGGGCGACGAGCGCACCTACGAAAGCTGCGTCGCGCTGCGCGCCGTGACTTCGACGGACGGCATGACCGCCGACTGGGTGCACCTGCCCTACGAGTTTCTCGCCAATGTGTCGAACGACATCATCAACAAGGTCAAGGGGGTGAACCGCGTAGTCTACGACATCTCCTCGAAACCGCCCGCAACGATCGAGTGGGAGTAGGGGCCGGTGAAGGGTGAATACCCTGATCGGAGGTGAAATGCCCTACGATAAAGCCGCCCGGTTCTCGAATGAACCGGGCGGCTTGTCTTTTGGGCCGTTTTTCGTCCTGTCTATAGATTCCGGTTATTCGGAATTGCTATGCGGCCTGCTTTTTCTTTCTGTTGAGGAGCGGGAGGAGGAACGAAATCACGGATGCCGCGATCCAGAAGATCGCCGCCTGCGAGAAGTCGTATATCTTCTCGCCGTTCTCCGCCACCGTAATGTTTGCGTCTATGAGCCATCCGCTCGCCACGTCCTGCAGTCCCGCAGCGATGTAGCTGGCCACGCCTACCACTCCCAGCGCGGCACCCGTCGCCTTCCGCGGCACGATGTCTACGGCCATCAGCCCGCCGAGGAAACAGATCAGCACGCCGATCGCAATGCCGAACAGCACCATGCTGAGAATGTTCACCCATAATGCGTCGCCGCCGTATATGAACAGAATCAGCGCCACGGAATTCAGTATGCCGAATATCAGGGCGGGCATATGCCGGTCTCCCTTGAACAACTTGTCGGAAAACCATCCGGACAATACGGTTCCGATGATTCCCAGCAGGGCGTTTATCGATACGATGGATATGGCTTGTGCATCGGAGAAGCCTTTCGCCTCCTGCAGGAACAACACGCCCCACCCGTTGATGGCATAGCGGGATATGTACATGAATGCGCTCGCGGCCGCGAGAATCCACACCGCAGGCGTCCGCAATACCTGCTTCTGAATCTCTTTTACGGATAACTCCTGCCCGGTTGCCGGCTCTTCGTGCGCCAGCGTCTCCACGGGCGGCAGTCCCTTCGATTCGGGCGTGTCGTGGAGCATCAGCAGCACGATGACGGCTCCGATGGCGCCTGCAATCGCAGACCCGAAGAATCCGGCCTGCCAGCCGGCTATCGAAACGATGCTCCCCACGAAGATGAAGGAGAAGAACTCGCCGAGGTTGTGGCTTGCCGAGAAAAATCCGTAATAGGTTCCCCGCTCCTTGAGCGGATACCAGCGCGAGAGGGAGATGATTGCGGGCGGCGCACCCATGGACTGCGCCCAACCGTTCAGACCCCACATCACGGCGAATGAAATGAAGATGACGGCTGTCGGAATCACCGAGTGTGCGACGCCGAGCGCTCCCATGAGCATGTTCGCCACGGCCGATACGATCAGTCCTGTGGCCATGAAACGCTTGATGTTGCAGTAGTCTGCGATGAATCCGTTCACGAACTTCCCGACGGCGTATGCGAACAGGAGGGCCGAGCTGATCACCCCGATCTGCGTGGCGTCGAGCGTGCCGCTGTCGAGGATAGGCTTTTTCATGACGTTGAGCGACGTCCTGCACACGTAATAGAGACTGTATCCGAGCGTTGCGGCGATGAATGCCTGCAGCCGGAGCCGTTTGTATAGTTTCTGCTCTTGTGCGGGATCGAGCTGCCGGCGGGGAACCGGTGAAGAGATGCGGTAAAAACGGGTAAGGAAATTCATTGGCTGAAGTCGGTAGTTTTGGTTTATCTGTTTAAGCGGGTGCATGCGGCAGCACCGCACTATTGACAGAACACTTCAGACGTGCCCGATACGTAACGGGAGAGCGGATTTTTCCCTATAAAACGGCAGCGCCGCCGGAGTCCTCACTCCGGCGGCGCTGCTTTCGCCCTGCGGCGGGGCGGTTAGCGTATGCCGTATTTGCCGAGTATCTTGCGGATCTGCGGCTCGATACGGTCGAGCATGTAGGTAAATCCGAGATCGGTCGGATGCGTTCCGTCGGCCGTGGCGATATGGTCGCTGCCCAGCAGATCGCCCGGATCGACGAAATAGATGTTTTTGTCGGTCTTCATGCGGTCGCGGACCTGCGCTTCGGCGGCGGCCTGCTTCTCGCGTTCGAATTTCTCAATCCGGGTGCTGAAGTTGCGGGTTTCGCGCCGGATGGTTTGCAGGAAAATCAGCGGCGTGGTGGGATGCGTGCGGCGGATGGTATCGACGAAAGCGTCGAAACGTTCGTTGATGACCTCGGCGCTGGGATTCGAGAAACAGTCGAAGACGAAGGCGTCGGCTTCGACGCGGGACAGATACGATGCGAATTCGGGCTGCATGGTGCACTGTCCGCTGAATCCCAGATTGATGCAGTAAAGTCCCGTGTCGCGTCCGAGCCGCGACGAATAGGCCATGCCTGCGCGTCCGGCCGCGATTCCGTGCGTAATGCTCGAACCGTGGACGACGATCTTGTGGCGGAAGGGATTTTCCATCGGGGTGATGACGCTCTTTTCATCGACGCCGATTTCGAGCTTCTTCAGCTGGTCGTAAAGCGGCAGATAGAGCAGGCACTCCTTTTCGCCCTCCGCCATATTGCTGATTATTGCGGCGTCGTGGCGGTCGTTCTTGCCGTTGATCTTCGGTCTGCCGACTCCGGCGAAGACCCACTCTCCGTTGCTGCGGATGTAGAGGTCCAGCCCTTTTTGTGCGACGGCGGCCATGTTGTCGCTCGGATTTTTGCCCGATGTCTCCCAGCGGGCGCGGATCGTGCGGCTGTCGGTGCGGAACACGACGGCCAGTCCCGTCGGGTGGTAGCAGTAGCCGGGTGTCTTTGCGGGCACCCGGAAGCGGGTGGTGTCGATGCGGTTGTAGGGCTGTTCGGTGGGAAGCGCCTTGCCGATGACGGTCAGCGTCGCGGCGTCCACGTAGCGGACGGGGTCTGCGGAGCGGGCTGCCGATGCGGAAAGCAGGCCGCCGAGCAGCAGAAGCAGGGGTAGGTGTTTCATAATAGGTAGTGTTGTTTTGGTATTCAGGAATACAAAGATAGTATAATTATAATCGGACGATATTCGGCCGGCTAAAATTTTTCCGGACCAAGCCCGCCGCGACAGTATGGTTGCGGGCGTTCTGATTGTCAGGCGGGCGATATGCCGGCGGTTCCCGGCGCCGGTCGCCGGAGCGTTGTAACATATTTGAAACGTTCTTCTCTTCGTATTGTCATCGTGGCATCGCAACGGCGAAACAGGGGGAGCGTAGTTTTGCGGTGTCGAAAGAAAACCGCACTCCGGATTCCCGCCGACGGCGAATCTATTGACCGATCCTGAAAACTTCACCCCTCCCGTTCGCAATGAACGGGATTTTTTTGCGTTTGCAGGGTGCGGCCGCCGCGGAAAATGCCTATATTTGCGGCGGCGACAAGTCCCGGAAAGCGATATGAAAGATTTTGCAGCGATAGATTTCGAAACGGCCAACGGCAAGCGCACGAGCGTCTGCTCGGTGGGCGTGGTGGTCGTACGCGGCGGCGAGGTGACCGATTCGTTTTACAGCCTGATCCGCCCGCGGCCCAATTTTTACAGCCGCTTCACCACGGCCATCCACGGCCTGACTTATGACGATACGGCCGAAGCGCCCGATTTCGAAACGGTGTGGAAACAGATCGCCCCGCGCATCGAGGGCCTGCCGCTCGTGGCCCACAATTCGCCCTTCGACGAAGGGTGCCTGCGCGCCGTCTTCGAACTTTACGGCATGCCTTATCCCGGCTATCGGTTCTACTGTACCTGCCGGGCTTCGCGGCGGACGTTCGGCACGCAGCTGCCCAATCATCAGCTGCACACCGTCTCGGCCGCCTGCGGTTTCGACTTGGCGAACCATCACCACGCTCTGGCCGATGCCGAAGCCTGCGCCCGGATCGCGCTCAAAATCCTGTAAAAGCATACGGTTCTATTGAAATGCACCCCAAAGTTATCTCGCTTTGGGGTGCATTCCATTTGAAAGTGGGTATTTCGTATCAGAGTCCCAGTTCCAGCTGGAACCGGATCTCCCAGCGGTTGTAATTGGGGGCGATCGACTCGCTGCGGTGGTTGTAGGACATGTCGGCCTGCACTTTCAGGCTGTGTCCGATGATGTAGCGGGTGACGCCGAAAGTCGTCTGGTTCCAGCGTTTGTAACCGGCGAAAGGCTGCACCTCGCTTTCGGGGAAGAGCGTCGAGTTGCGCAGGGCGATCTCCCATTTCTTGTCGAAGAGGTAGCTGGTCTGCACGTTGAGACCCTGACCGTTGTACACGAAGGCGTTGCTCCGGGGATCGAACAGCGGTTCGTCGCAGCTGCGGCCCATGAAGTCGGTATAGAATGCGAATCCCCGGTATTTGAGGATGAAGTCGGCGAAGTAGGAACCCAGATTGCGGGTCGCGTCGTCGGGCATGACGGCGCCGCGCTGGCCCTTCAGGCGCGACGCCTTGTGGTTGTAGGAATAGGCTCCCGCCAGCAGTATCTTGACCCGTTCTTCGCCTTCGAAGTCGCCTTCGAGCACGTCGCCTTTCGATTTGAACCGTCCCAGCGGATAGAGTTCCAGACGTCCCGTGTAGGCCACTCCTCCGATCGCCGAACTGCCCCAGTTGCGGCCTTCGCCCAGCGTTACGGAGCCTTTGGCCGAGAGGTTGAACCCCTCGCCCTGACGCATGTTGTATTCGCCGAAGAATCCGAAGCCGCGGTCGAGATTGAATTCGCTGTTGACGATGCTCCGGTCGATGAACTGCAGGGCGCTCGACGAGTTGGTGCGCGCCCGGTTGGCCTTGATCTTGGTCTGGCCGAACCCGATGTTCCATTTGGGACTGGGCACATAGTAGACGATGGCGTCGCGGACGATGTTCATGTTGCCGTTGGGCAGCGGTTCGGTATCGTACGAGGTGAAGCCCAGTTGTATGGAGTAAACCAGTTTCGGGGAGTAGATGTGTCCGTCGAAACGCAGCCGCAGCCGTTTTACCTGCGCGTCGGTTTTGGTGAGCGTAAAATCCTTGTCGAACGACAGTCCCACCATGTTCTGCATGCGGAAGCGCATGGTCAGCGAAAACCAGTTGCTTTTGGGGCGGAACGTGATGCCCTTGCCCACTTCGAGGTTGGGCATGTTGCGCAGGCGTTCCCGCAGTTCGGCGTCGTTGTCGAGCGAATCGGCGGTAATGACTTCGGTGCGCCTGAGCGGCGAGCGCTCCTGTGCCGCGGCGATCGAGCAGCAACTGGTCAGCAGGAGCAGGAGGAGTGTTTTTTTCATTTCGGTCTTGTCTGTTTTTTCCGTTCGTCCGGTTCCCCGCAAAAATACAAAAAATATGCGCGTCCCGGTTAATTTGCTGCAAAGTTGGAAAGTAAACCTGAAAAGAATATGAAACAGACTTTGGAATCCTGCCGGAAAGGAATTAAATTTGCTGGAGCGGACGGGAGGATCGGACTGATTCGGAGGACTCCCGGCCGCCCGGCCGAAAAACAATAAACCCCGGCCGGGGACGTTTAATAATATAACCGTTAAAGTAAACTGTCATGTCAGAGACAAAATTCAAAGGTTCGCCCGTGCGTGTCGCCGGCGAATTCATAACGGCGGGCGCCGAAGCTCCCGCTTTCGAACTGGTTAAGAGCGATCTCTCGCCCCTGCGTCTGAGCGACCTCAAAGGCAAGCGCGTCGTGCTGAACATCTTCCCAAGTCTCGATACGAGCGTATGCGCGACTTCGGTGCGCAAATTCAACAAGCTGGCCGCTTCGCTGCCCGATACCGTCGTTGTGGCCGTGTCGAAGGACCTGCCTTTTGCGCATGCCCGTTTCTGCACGACCGAGGGCATCGAGAATGTCGTGCCCGCATCGGATTTCCGGGCATCGGGATTCGACGGGGCTTACGGCGTGCTGATGGCCGACGGACCGCTGGCCGGCCTGCTGGCGCGTGCCGTTGTGGTGATCGACAAGGCGGGCAGGGTGGTGTACACCGAGCTGGTGCCGGAGATTACCGAGGAGCCTGACTACGACAAGGCCGTCGAAGCCGTGAAAGCTAACTAACCGACCTAAATAGATACGATCATGATAAGACTGAATGTTTTTATCCGCACGACCGAATCCAATCGTGCGGAAATACTCTCCGTGGCAAAAGAACTGGTGACCGCTTCGCTCAAGGACGAAGGCTGCATAGCGTACGATATTTTCGAGAGTGCGACGCGTCCGGACGTGCTGATGATCTGCGAGACGTGGAGCGACGCCAAGGCGCTGGCCGCACACGAACAGGCGTCGCATTTCACGACGCTGGTGCCGCGTCTGCATCAGTTGGGCGAAATGAAACTGGAGAAGTTTGTTTTCTAAACTCCAGCAACGGTAGACATGCCCTCCGCATCTTGATACGGAGGGCATGTTGTTTTTGCAGCAGGTGTGTTTTGTCCGGGGAAATGGACAGGATGCGGGGGAGGGCTTGTGCGGCCCCCCCCCTATGGCACTTCCTGTTTTGTATGCTGGATTTGCTTCTCGTTTTGCAGATTATCAACGCCAAGGCGAATGCGATGCGATGGAAAAATGAAATTTTGACTGCATTTCTTTGTATTTCGTCAAAAAGATTCTATATTTGCACACCCGTTTCAGGATAAAGGTCCGGAACGGCGACCGGAGAGTTGGGTGAGTGGCTGAAACCACCAGTTTGCTAAACTGACGTACGGGATTACTGTACCGGGGGTTCGAATCCCCCACTCTCCGCCAAGGAAAGGGTATCGTACCGGCAGCCTGAAATAAAGACGACCAGAGGGCCGTCTTTATTTTTTTAGCTCCCCGTTCATCCCGCTTTTTTGCCGTTTTGCCCGCTCTGGACCCAGATTTGCTCTGCTGCGTTATGAAAATGTGATTTGATTTTGTACCTTTGTACGATATTTCGCGCATAATGGCAGAGAAAGATAAAGACATACTGGAGAATATCGGAGAGCAGGAATATAAGTACGGCTTCACCTCGGATATCGAGACCGAAACCATCGGCAAGGGACTGAGCGAGGATGTCGTGCGGCTGATCTCCGCCAAGAAGGGCGAACCCGCATGGATGACCGAGCGGCGCGTGGCGGCCTACCGCCACTGGCTGACGATGGGACCGCCGACGTGGGCCCACCTGACGATTCCCGAAATAGATTTTCAGGACATCATCTATTATGCCGCCCCCAAGCAGCAGAAAAAACTCGATTCGATGGACGAGGTCGACCCCGAACTCAAGCGGACGTTCGACAAACTGGGCATTCCCCTCGAAGAGCAGATGGCGCTGGCGGGCGTGGCGGTCGATGCCGTGATGGACTCGGTGTCGGTCAAGACTACCTTCAAGGAGGTGCTGGCCGAGAAAGGCATCATCTTCTGTTCGATTTCCGAAGCGCTGCGCGACTACCCGGATCTCGTGAAGAAGTATCTCGGCAGCGTCGTGCCCTATACCGACAATTTCTACGCCGCGCTCAACGCCGCGGTCTTTTCCGACGGTTCGTTCTGCTACATTCCGAAAGGCGTCCGCTGTCCGATGGAGCTTTCGACCTATTTCCGCATCAACGCCGCGGGAACGGGGCAGTTCGAACGTACGCTGATCGTAGCCGACGAAGGTGCTTACGTGAGCTATCTGGAGGGGTGTACAGCCCCTCGCCGCGACGAAAACCAGCTGCATGCCGCCGTGGTGGAGATCATCGTCGAGAAAGACGCCGAGGTCAAATATTCGACGGTGCAGAACTGGTATCCGGGCGACAGGGAGGGCCGGGGCGGCATCTATAATTTCGTCACCAAGCGCGGTATCTGCCGCGAGAACGCCCGTCTGTCATGGACGCAGGTCGAGACCGGGTCGGCGATCACGTGGAAATATCCGAGCTGCATTCTCGCCGGCGACAATTCGGTGGGCGAGTTCTACTCGGTGGCCATGACCAACAATTTCCAGCAGGCCGATACCGGTACGAAGATGATCCACATAGGGCGCAACACCCGCAGCCGCATCGTGTCGAAAGGCATTTCGGCCGGGCGGAGCGAAAACTCCTACCGCGGTCTGGTCCGCATGGCGAAGGGGGCTGAGAACGCCCGCAACTATTCGCAGTGCGATTCGCTGCTGATCGGCGACAAATGCGGGGCGCATACCTTCCCCGTGATCGACAGCCGCAACCGCACGGCTGTGGTCGAACACGAAGCCACGACCTCGAAGATTTCGGACGACCAGCTCTTCTACTGCAACCAGCGGGGCCTTTCGACCGAGGACGCCGTGGGGCTGATCGTGAACGGCTATGCCCGCGAGGTGCTGGCCAAACTGCCGATGGAATTCGCCGTTGAGGCGCAGAAACTGCTTTCGATCAGCCTCGAAGGCTCGGTCGGATAACGGGCGGGGAAGATGAAAGTGCTGGTGCTCAACGGCAGTCCGCGGCGCAACGGTCTGGTCTCGCAGATGCTGGAACATATTGCCGGCAGTTTGCCGGAGACGTGCGACGTCGAGCGTATTTTCGTCCACGACCTGACCGTAAGACCCTGCACGGGGTGTATGAGCTGCCGCTCGAAACTCTGCTGCGCGCTGCCCGAAGACGATGCGCACCGCGTCGCGGAGGCGATCCGCACGGCGGATGCGCTGGTTATAGGTTCGCCCTGCTATTGGGGCAATATGAACGGGGCCTTGAAAGTGCTGTTCGACCGGTCGGTCCATGTGATGATGGGGGAGAAGGAGAGCGGAATGCCGGTGGCGCTGCACAAGGGACAGCGGGCCGTGCTGGTGGCGACGTGCAACACGATATATCCGTTCAGCGTGTTGTTCAACCAGACCCGCGGGGTGTTCCGCGCCCTGCGCGAGATACTCCGGTGGAGCGGTTACCGCATCGTCGGTACCGCGGCCAAAAGCGGCTGCCGCAAGAACGGCAGGCTGACGGACAGAGAGATTGAAAAATGTAAAAAACTGGCAAGAAAGATATGTTAAGCGTAAAAAATCTGCATGCGTCGGTCGACGGCAAAGAGATTCTGCGGGGCATCGACCTCGAAGTGAAAGCCGGCGAGGTGCATGCCGTCATGGGGCCTAACGGCTCTGGCAAATCGACGCTCGCGGCGGTGCTCGCGGGCAATGAGAAATTCACGGTGACCGAAGGTTCGGCCACGTTCCTCGGACGGGACCTGCTGGAGATGCCGATCGAGGACCGGGCGCGTCTGGGGCTGTTTCTGGGTTTTCAGTATCCGGTCGAGATTCCGGGCGTCACGATGGCCAACTTCATGAAGCTGGCCGTGAACGAGCAGCGCAAGTTCCGCGGCGAGGAGCCGCTGACGGCCGCCGAATTCCTGAAGCTGATGCGCGAGAAGAGCGCCGTCGTGGAGTTGGATTCGAAACTCACCTCGCGCGCCGTGAACGAAGGCTTTTCGGGCGGTGAGAAGAAGAAGAACGAGATTTTCCAGATGGCGATGCTCGATCCGAAGCTGGCCATTCTGGACGAGACCGATTCGGGACTCGACATCGACGCCCTGCGCATCGTCGCCACGGGCGTTACGAAACTGCATACGCCCGAAAACGCCACGGTGGTCATTACGCATTACCAGCGATTGCTGGATTACATCGTGCCCGACGTGGTGCATGTGCTCTACCGGGGACGCATTATCCATACGGGCGACAAGACGCTGGCTCTCAAACTCGAAAAGGAGGGCTACGACTGGCTGATTAACGATTACAGGGAATGACGGCGATACTCGATATAATCCGTGATTTCCGCACGGCGCAGGGCGAAGTGTTCCGGATCGAAGGGACGCAGGACGGGCCTTATGCGGCGGTCGATCCCCGGCACATGCGCATCGAAGCCGCCGCGGGCGCGTCGGGACGCATCGTGGTGGTGCATACCGCGCCCGACATGTCGTCGCTGGAGATCGTTGCGGCGGAGGACGCCCGTCTCGAAATAACGGAGGTGTTCCTCGCCGAAGCTTTCGCGGAGATTGCGGTGAAGCAGTCCGCACGCAGCCTGTGCCGCCTGACGGCCGTGCAGCTTACGAGCGCCAACGCCTCCTATACGATCGATCTCGACGGCCGCGATGCCGAGAACATGCTGGGCGGGGTGTTCCTCGCCGGCGGCGAAGAACACTGCGTCGTCAAACTGCGCACGAACCACAACGTGCCCGACTGCCGCAGCAATTCCTATATCAAAGGCGTTGCCGGCGGTTCGGCCCGCGGCGAGTTCTGCGGACTGGTCTATGTGGCGCCCGATGCGCAGCATACCGACGCGCAGCAGCAGAACCGCAACATCCTGCTGAGCGAGACGGCGCATATCGCCACCCAGCCCCAGCTGGAGATATATGCCGACGACGTGAAGTGCTCGCACGGCGCGACGGTGGGGCAGATGGACTCGGAAGCCGTGCTGTACATGCGCCAGCGCGGCCTGAGCGAGGTGCAGGCCCGCCGGCTGCAGATCGAAGGTTTCGTGGGCGACGTCGTGCGTCGCTGCGGCGTGGAGCCGTTGTGCGAGACGATGATGGAGGCCGTTAGGGCCAAAATGGAAAAATTGTAACCATGTTCGACGTTGAAAAAATACGCGGGGAGTTCCCGATTCTCGGACGCGAGGTTTACGGCAAGCCGCTGGTCTACCTCGACAACGGGGCCACGGCCCAGAAGCCGCTGGCGGTGATCGAGACGATCGATTACCTCAACCGGGAGCTCAACGCCAATATCCACCGCGGGGTGCATTACCTTTCGGAGGAGGCCACGACGCTCTACGAAGCGTCGCGCGAGCGGATCCGCGCCTTTATCGGGGCGGCGGAGAAGGAAGAGGTGATTTTCACGGCCGGCGCGACGGCTTCGCTCAATACGGTGGCCTATGGGTGGGGCGAGAAATTCGTCCGTGCGGGCGACAACATCGTCGTCAGCGAAATGGAACACCACTCCAATATCGTTCCGTGGCAGATGCTGTGCGAACGCAAAGGGGCCGAGATCCGGGTGCTGCCCTTCGACGACGAAGGGCGTCTGCGCACCGAACTGCTGCCGTCGCTGCTCGACGGGCGGACGCGCGCCGTCGCCGTGACGCAGGCGTCGAATACGCTCGGCACGCGGCCCGAACTGCGCGGGATTATCGACGCGGCGCATGCCGTGGGGGCGATCGCCGTCGTGGACGGATGTCAGGGCGTCGTGCACGGGGGCGCGGACATGCAGGAGCTGGATTGCGATTTCTACGCATTTTCGGGACATAAGCTCTTCGCTCCGACGGGTATCGGCGTGCTGTACGGCAAACGCGCGCTGCTGGAGGCGATGCCGCCGTTTCTGGGCGGCGGGGACATGGTCGATACGGTGACGTTCGCAAAGACGACCTATGCGCCCGTTCCGCTCAAGTTCGAGGCGGGAACGGCCAATTTTTCGGGCGCCATCGCGCTCGGCGAAGCAGTGAAATTCGTCCAGCGCTTCGATCCCGAAGAGGTCGAGCGGCACGAGCAGGCGCTGCTGCGCCGTGCGACCGAACGTCTCGCGGCGATCGACGGCCTGCGGATTTACGGCACGGCGCCCGGCAAATGCGCCATCGTGTCGTTCAACGTCGAGGGCGTGCATCCTTACGATATGGGGATGATTCTCGACAAGCTCGGCATCGCCGTCCGTACCGGACAGCACTGCGCCGAGCCGGTGATGGACCATTACGCGACGACGGGCATGTGCCGCGCTTCGTTCGCGCTTTACAACACGCAGGCCGAAGCCGATGCGCTGGCCGACGGGGTCGAACGGGCCGTGCGGATGCTGCGCTGAGAAGAGGAAACTACCATAACTACCACAAACGGAAATAAAACAGGCAACTTATGTTCATTGTACTCGAAGGATTGGACGGAGCGGGCAAATCGACCCAGATACGCATGCTGCGCCAGCTGTTTACCGACAGGGGCGTCGAGAGCGAGTATGTGCATTTCCCGCGCTTCGATTCGCCCGTATACGGCCAGCTGATCGCCCGGTTCCTGCGCGGCGAATTCGGCGGCGTGCAGGAGGTCGATCCCTACCTCGTGGCGCTGATTTTTGCGGGCGACCGCGCCGACGCCGCGCCGCAGATACGGCAGTGGCTCGCCGAAGGAAAAGCGGTGGTGCTGGACCGTTACGTCTACTCGAACGTGGGTTTCCAGTGCGCCAAACTTCCCGCCGGCGAGGAGCGCGATCGGCTGGCCGACTGGATCGTGAACCTCGAATTCGGCCATAACGCGCTTCCCCGTCCCGACCTCTCGCTGTTCCTCGACGTACCGTTCGCCTTCACCGAGCGCAAGCTCTCCGAAGTGCGCGAAGGCGACGACCGCGACTATCTGCAGGGCGGACAGGATATCCACGAAGCGTCGTTGCAGCTACAGCAGGACGTGCGCAGCGTCTATCTCGCTTCGGCGGCCAAGGACCCGTCGCTGCGGGTCGTCGATTGCAGCGACGCTTCGGGCGCGATGGAGTCGCCCGAAGGCATCTTCGCCAAAATCCGTGCGGAACTAATCCCAATACTTGGAGCAGATGTGTAAAACACGGGTATTCAAACTGATAGCCAACGTTTGCCGGCTGATCCTCGCCTGCACGTTCATCCTTTCGGGTTTCACGAAGGTTATCGACCCGTGGGGCACGGCGATGAAGGTCAACGAGTACCTCTCGATCTACGGCGTCGAGTCGCTGCAGCCTGCGAGCATGGCTTTTTCGATCTGGTTGTGCGGCGCCGAGCTGATGATGGGGTGCATGCTGCTGTTCAAGGTTCGCATCCGCCTGATTTCGATCTTCGCCGTGCTGTCGATGCTGTTCTTCACAGCGCTGACATTGCTGAGTGCCACGCTGATTCCCGTCGAGGACTGCGGCTGTTTCGGCGAGGCGCTGAAACTGACGCCGTGGCAGACTTTCTTCAAGAATCTGGCCCTGCTGCCCATGGCCTTCGTGGTCTGGTGGCGCTACCGTCCCGACAAGATTTTCGCCTTCAACGCGCTGGAAATCGTGCTGACGGTCACCTTCTTCTTCCTTTCGATGTATCTGGGGTACTACTGTTACCGCCATCTGCCGCTGATCGACTTCCTGCCCTACAAGGTCGGGGTCAATATCTGGGAGGGCATGCACGCTCCGGCCGTCGAACCCGGCGAGACGGAGACCGTGCTCGTTTACCGCAATCTCGAAACGGGCAAACTGCACGAATTTTCGCTCGAAGACACCGCATGGCAGGACGCCGGGAAGTGGGAGTGGGTCGATACCCGGACTACCGAGGAGATGCCCGCCATACGCCCGCTTATGAGCGAATTCGCCCTGCGCGATGCCGAGGGGGACGCCACGGAGGAGATACTGACCGCTCCCGGACGCGTGTATATGCTTTGCGTCACCTCGTTCGACCGCCTGCCGCGCGCCTGCGCCAAACGGTTTGCCAGACTCATACAGCGTGCAGAGACCGAAGGCGCACGTGCCGTCTGCCTCACGCCCCAGCCGCTGTACGGCGTCACCCGCCACGATTTCGGATCGGGCGAAGTACGGTGCTATAACATAGACGCTTCGACCATGAAGACCATGCTTCGCGCCAACAACGGCATGGTGCTGCTCGAAGAGGGCGTGATCCGCGCTAAAAAGAATTGTCGCGATATTCGTCCATAGGGACTTTTTTGCGGCGAGTGGTATGAAAGTTGACCCCGGAAACGGAGTCAACTTTCTTATTATGCGAACTTTCCAAACTTTATTCCTTCTTCTCGCGCTGTGCGGCTGCGGCCGCCGTCAGCCGGCGCCTGAGACGGTCCGCCCGGTGAAGGTCGTCACGGCGTCGGGCGCCGGGGTCATCGACAAGGATTTCGCGGGCATGGCTACGCCCGACGACGCCGTGAATCTGGCGTTCAAGCTTTCCGGACAGGTGCTGGACGTTCCGGTGTCGCAGGGCGAGAACGTGAAGAAGGGGGCGCTGCTGGCCGAGCTCGACCCCCGCGACATCCAGCTGCAGGTCTCCGCCGACCGCTCCGCATACGAAGAGGCCCGCTCGCAGCTGCAGCGCATGCAGCGGCTGTTGGAGCACGAAGCCGTCTCGCAGCAGGAATTCGAAGCTTCCCGAACCCGCTATGCGCAGGCCCGCTCTGCTTATGACAACTCCCTCGATATGCTCAAGGAGACCAAGCTCCGGGCGCCTTTCGCCAGCGTCGTCGAACGCAAATACGTCGATAATTACGAACGGGTGCAGGCCGGACAGACCATCGTGCGCGTCGTGAATCCCGTGACGACGCAGGTGCAGTTCACCCTGCCCGAAAGCGCTCTGCCGCTGCTGGCCTCCCAATCCACGCGCTTCGAGGTGGAATTCGACAACTACCGGGGCGTGAAGTTTCCGGCCGTGCTGAAAGATTACGCCAAGACTTCGTCCGATGCGTCGGGATTTCCCGTATCGCTTCGCCTGACCAATGCCGATCCGGGGCGTTATCCCGTCTCTCCGGGCATGTCGTGTACGATTACCATGCAGAGCGCCGATCCGGTTCCCGACGCCGTGTCGCTGCCCGTGTCGGCGATCTTCGCTCCGGCCGAAGGCGGCACCTACGTCTGGATCGTGACCGGCGACGGCCATGTCGTGCGCCGTGAGGTGACGCTGGGCGAGCTGTACGGCCGCGACCGCGTCGTGGTGGACAGCGGCGTGGAGCCGGGCGAGCGCGTCGTCACGGCGGGCGTTTATCAGCTGCGGCAGGGCGAGCGGGTGCGAATCCTAAAGTGATACGGTCATGAGTCTGCCCGAATATTCGCTGAAAAATAAAAAAGTCGTCTGGTTTTTCCTTTTCGTCCTGCTTGCTGGCGGCGCCCTCGGCTTCGTCACGCTGGGCAAAAAGGAGGATTCGACGTTCGTCATCAAAAGTGCGTCGCTGGTCTGCACCTATCCCGGAGCCACGCCGCTGGAGGTCGAACAGCTCATTTCCGAGCCGATCGAACGCGAGGTGCAGTCGATGCGGCTGGTGCATAAAATCACCTCCGAGTCCTATTACGGACTTTCGAAGATCATGGTCGAACTCGATCCTGCGACCGGTGCCGCGGAGATTCCGCAGTTGTGGGACGAGCTGCGGCGCAAGGTGCTCAACATCCAGTCCCGGCTGCCGGCCGGGGCTTCGCCCGTTACCGTGGCCGACGATTTCGGCGACGTGTACGGCATCTATTACGGCCTTTCGGTCGACGGCGGATTCACATGGTCCGAACTGCGCGAATGGGCGCAGCGGATCAAGACGGCGCTGGTGACCGTGGACGGCGTGCAGAAGGTGACGCTCTTCGGCGAGCAGACGCCTGTGGTGAACGTCTATGTCAGCCTTGCGGCGCTCGCCAACTTCTCGATCCGCCCCGAATCGATCGTGAGGACCATCGGCCAGCAGAACACGATCGTCAACAGCGGCGAGAAGCAGGCCGGGGCGCTCGAAATACAGATTTTGGAGGACGGGGCCTATAAGGACCTCGGCGACATCTCCAACCAGCTGCTCATCTCCTCTTCGGGCAAGCAGTACCGGCTGGGCGACATCGCCCGCGTGGAGCGGGGATACGCCGATCCGCCGCAGACGCTGATGCGCGTGAACGGCCGCAGGGCGGTGGGCATCGGCATCTCGACCGAGGCCGACGTGGACGTGGTGAAGGCCGGGGAGAAGATCGGCCGGGTGCTCGGCGGCCTTACGCGCCAGATGCCCGTGGGCATGGACCTCACGGTGCTTTATCCCGAAGACCGCATTGCCCGCGAGGCGAATTCCACCTTTATCCTGAACCTCGCCGAATCGGTGGCGATCGTCATCCTTATCATCATGCTCGTCATGGGATTCCGCGCCGGGGTGCTGATCGGCAGTTCGCTGCTGTTCTCCATCGGCGGTACGCTTCTGCTGATGCAGTTTCTGGGCGAAGGTCTCAACCGCACCTCGCTGGCGGGGTTCATCATCGCGATGGGCATGCTGGTGGACAATGCCATCGTGGTGACCGACAATGCGCAGCAGGCCATGCTGCGGGGCGTCGCGCGGCGGCAGGCCGTCATCGACGGAGCCAATGCTCCGCGCTGGAGCCTGCTGGGAGCGACGCTGATCGCCATTTTCTCGTTCCTGCCGCTTTATCTGGCCCCTTCGTCCGTTGCCGAGATCGTCAAGCCGCTGTTCGTCGTGCTGGGGCTTTCGCTGCTGCTGAGCTGGGGGCTGGCCCTTACGCAGACGCCGCTTTTCGGCGATTTCATGCTCCGCGTCAAACCTGCGGCGCACGATCCCTACGATACGAAGTTCTACCGGAAATTCGACCAGCTGCTGGCCGGGCTGCTGCGCTGGCGGTGGGGCGTCGTTGCGGGCGTCGTCGCGCTCTTCGCCCTTTCGCTGGCGGTAATGGGTCTCATGCCGCAGAATTTCTTCCCGTCGCTGGACAAGCCCTATTTCCGGGCCGACGTACTGCTGCCCGAAGGGTATAACATCCGCGATACGGAGCGCAACCTGCGTCTGATGGAGGAGTGGCTCCATGCGCAGCCCGAAGTGAAGACCGTATCGGTGACGATGGGCTCCACGCCGCCGCGCTATTATCTGGCCAGCAGCAGCATTTCGCTGCGTCCCAATTTCGGCAATATCCTGATCGAACTGCACGACCGGAAACAGACCGAGGAGGTCGAAAACCGTTTCAACGCCTACGTTGTGGCGAACTGTCCCGACGTGTGGCTGCGCTCGTCGCTTTTCAAGCTCTCGCCCGTGCCCGACGCCGCGATCGAATTCGGGTTCATCGGCGACGATATCGACACGCTCCGCCGGCTGACGCAGGCGGCCGAGGATATCATGTGGCGTACGCCCGGCACGGCGAATATCCGCAACAGCTGGGGCAACCGCGTTCCGACGTGGCTGCCGCTCTACTCGCAGATGAAGGGCCAGCGCATCGGCGTCACCCGCAGTCAGATGGCACAGGGCATTACCATCGCCACGCAGGGCTACCGGCTCGGCGAGTACCGCGAGGGCGACCAGTTCATGCCGATCCTGCTCAAGGACGAGAATATCGACGCCTACAACCTGACCAACCTGCAGGCGCTGCCGATCTTCACGCCTGCGGGCAAAGTCTACTCCATCGAGCAGGCGACCGACGGTTTCCGCTTCGAATACCGCGGTGGGGTGGTGAAGCGTTACAACCGCCAGCGGGTGATGAAGGCGCAGTGCGATCCGGCGCGCGGGGTCAATACGATGGAGCTGTTCGCGGCCCTGCGCGATTCGGTGACCCGCGCCGTGCCGCTGCCCGAAGGCTATTCGATGAAGGTCTTCGGCGAGCAGGAGAGCCAGCAGGAGTCCAATTCGGCGCTGGCCGAGTACATGCCCCTGACGATGATCCTGATCTTCATCGTCCTGCTTCTGCTGTTCCGCAACTACCGCGAACCGGTCATCATCTTGCTGATGATCCCCCTGATCTTTATCGGCGTGGTGCTGGGGCTGGCCGTTACGGGCAAGGTGTTCAACTTCTTTTCGCTGCTGGGACTGCTGGGGCTTGTGGGAATGAATATCAAGAACGCCGTGGTGCTGGTCGAGCAGATCGGCGTCCTGCGGGCCGGGGGCAGAGGGCCTTACGATGCGCTGGTCTCCGCCACGCGCAGCCGTATCGTGCCCGTTGCGATGGCTTCGGGGACCACGATCCTCGGCATGCTGCCCCTGCTGTTCGACTCGATGTTCGGAGCAATGGCTGCGACGATCATGGGCGGACTGCTGGTCGCCACGCTGCTGACCGTCTGCGTCCTGCCGGTCGTCTACGCCATTTTCTATAATATCCGTGAATCATGAAACCGTTTCTGCTGTCAGTCATTCTGTTTTTTTGCCTGCCGCCGACGCACGCTCAGACCACGCTCGACGATTACCGCCGCGACGTGATCGAGTACAGCCGCCGGCTGAAAGTCGCCGCTGCCGGGAGCGATGCCGCCGCAGAAACCGTGGGGCAGGCGCGGACGGGCTACCTGCCGCGGCTGTCGCTCGACGGGAACTTCACGGCCACCGTCCATCATTACGACGGCGTCGAACGTTGGAACTTCAGCGTGCTGCCCCAGCTGGTGCAGGTCGTCTACGGCGGCGGAGCCGTGCGTGCGGCTTACCGGCAGGCCGAACTGGGATACGACATCGCCCTCTGCGACGAGGAGTTCACCCGGCTCGACGTCCGCTATACGGCCGAGTATACCTACTGGAACCTTTCGGCCATGGCGCTCTATGCCGCTTCGATGCGGCAGTATGTCAGCATCATCCGTTCGCTCAAGGAGGTGGTGGACCGCCGGTTTGCCGAGGGGTATATCGCCAAGGGCGACGTGCTGATGATCGACACGCGCCTGAGCGAAGCGCAGTACGAACTGATCTCCGCCGAGCGGAATTACACCGTGGCGCTGCATAATTTCAACATCCTGCGGGGCGCCGATCCTGCACTCGGCGTAACGCTGGCGCAGGGCATCCGCGATTCGCTTCCGCAGCCCGTGCGGGTGCCCGCCGCCGAAGCGGCGGCATTCAGACCCGACTATGCCGCCGCGCAGCTGCGCAGCGACCGGGCCGAAGCCGGCATCCGCGCGGCCCGTGCGGCCTTCAATCCGCAGCTGAGCGTCGGCATCGGGGGATCGTGGCAGCCCTATTATCCCAACCGCACGGGCGCTACGACGGTGGACGGCTCGGCGTTCGTGAAACTCTCGCTGCCGATATTCCACTGGGGCGAACGCCGCCGCGCGACGGGCGTCGCCCGTGCCGTACAGCGGCAGAGCGAATGGGACGCCGCGCAACTCTATGACGATATCGTGCGCGAAGAGATGAACGGCTGGACGGCGCTGGAGAACAGCCGTGCGCAGGTCGAAGCCATGGAGCAGAGCCTGCGCATCGCCGGCGAGAACCTCGACATCAGCACCTATTCCTACGGCGAGGGGCTGGCGACGATTCTCGACGTGCTGCAGGCCCAGCTGAGCTGGATTCAGCTCTATACCAACGCCATCAAGGCGCATTACAATTATGCCGTGGCGGTGTCTGATTACCGGCGGATTACGGCGCAGCAGTAGCCCGGAAATAAAAAATCGGAGGGTCCGTCGGACCCTCCGATTTTTTCGCCGGTTTGCGGTGTCAGGCTTTCGCCGGTTCGGTGCTGACCACCGCGATTTCGTGAGATACCGGGGCGATCATGCGGAACATGCGCATGATGCCGCAGTATTTTTCGTGCGTCAGCGTCGCCGCCCGGCTCACCTTGGCCTGATCGTCCTCGGTGTCGCATTCGATGTTGTAGACGACGTGGAACGACTTGAATACGCTTTCGGACCGGACCTCTTCGGTCGAAAGTTCGCCCGATACGCTTATCTCGAAGCGCTTGGGACGCAGGCGCTCCTTCTCCATAATCATCAGGGCCGTCATTCCCGAACATTTGGCTGCGGCATAGAGCAGCAGGGTCTTGGGATTCATCTCCCCGCAGTCGGGACCGTTTTCGGGCACGAGTTTCGAATCCCCGGTCAGCTGCAACGTTACTTTTTCAATCATATGGCTGAATTTTTATTGAACAACGCTCTTCGGGCAAGAATCGTACCTTACTGCCGCATTCCGGCCGTCCCCGCAGGCTCCCGCCGCGGAGCCGCTTCGGGCCTGCTCAGCGGGTGCTGAATCGTGAACCGGGTGCCTTTGCCGGATTCGGACTCGACCGAAATGGCGCCGCCCAGATATTCGGTGATCGTGCGGCAGATCGACAGTCCGAGCCCGACGCCTTTGACGAACGAGTCGGCCTTGTAGAACCGTTCGAAAATCCGGTCCAGATGCTCCTGTGCGATGCCCTTTCCGGTGTCGTGGACGAACAGTTCGACCTGTTCGCACCCCTGCGGGGAGCGGAAGCCGAAGGTGATGCTGCCGTCGTCCGTGAATTTCGCGGCGTTGTTGATGAGGTTGTTGACGACCTGCTTGAGCCGCGATGCGTCGGTGACTATCGGTGTGTCTGCCTGCGGCATGTCGAGCCGCAAACGGACGCCTTCCGGCATGCAGAGCCGCTGGGCCTGATAAATATCCGTCAGCAGGGCGTGCAGCGAGTGCTCCCCGAAATGGAATTCCATGGTGTTCGATTCGATCTTCGAAAGGTCGAGGATGTCCGAAATCAGGCGCAGCAGCTGGTCTCCGTTGCTCGTTATGAGCCGGCTGTACTCCTGCTTCTCCGCCTCGCTGAACGGGATGTCTTCGCTGGTGAGCAGATTGGCGAAGCCGATGATGGCGTTGAGGGGCGTGCGTATCTCGTGGCTCATGTTGGCCAGAAACGCGCTTTTCAGACGGTCGCTCTCCCTCGCCTTGTCGCGGGCTGCGCGCAGTCCGTCTTCGGAGATCTTGTGGTCGTGGATGCTCTGGCATATCCCCACGATGCGGCAGGGCGATCCGTCGCCGGTCTGTCCGAGGTATACGGACTGCTCCTCGAACCACTCCCACGTACCGTCACCGCGCCGGAGCCGGTACGTGAACGTGTCGGGATTCATCTCTCCTGCGAGTTGTTTTGCGAAGGCGTCGGCCAGCCTGCCGCGGTCTTCGGGATGCACGAGCCTGAAGAAATCTTCGGTGCCGATCGTGCCGTCGCCCGCCGGAAGACCCAAGTGGGCGAACCAGCGCTCGTCGATGACCATTCTGTTGTGTCCGAGGTCGAAAAACCACGGGAATATTTTCGTCTGCGACAGGGCCATGCCGAGGATGAATTTGCGGGTGATCTCCTCCTCGGTGTTGCGGAACAGAAAGACGATCCGGCGCAGCTGCCGCCGCCGGTCGTAACGGCCGACGAAACGGCCTTCGATGTAGAATTTCAGGTTGGAGTCCCGAAGCCGGATATAGCTCCATGGCGGCAGGTCTCCGTAGCGGTGCCGTTCCCTGAGCCGGGCGAAAATGCCGGGCAGAAGGTCCTGCCGGTCGTGACAGACCGAGAGGATGTCGGAGATGTTCAGCGGATGTGCAAAATCCCCCCCCCGCGGATGCGGAGTTCGTCGCATGCCCGTGCGTTGATTTCCGTAATTTCCCCTTCCGGAGTGAGCGTGACGGCGCCGACGGACAGCATGCTCAGCGTGTCTGTCTCGGACTGGGCGCCGGTGCGGGAGGCTGCGCGCGGGTCCTTGTGATGAAAAAGACGCGATTTCATCGAGTGGAGGTTTAGCGAATCAGTGACGACGCAAGGTAGGGATAATTTTCGACAGATGCAAAAGCGGCGGTTTGCGGAGAATCCGGCAACGGCATATATTTCGTTTCCCTATGTGAGAAAAAGGTAAATTTTCGTATATTTGCCCTTTGTAAGAATCTAAGTCTCGTATGCGGAAAAATCTGAATTTATTGCTGGCCTTTGCCGTGTGTGCGTTGTGCGCGTCCGGAGCGCAGGCCGGAACCCCCGAATCTGCTGCCTTTATCGACCGCGGCAGGTCGCTGTTCGACTTCGGTCGCTGGACCGACGCCCGGCATGAGTTCCTGCAGGCGCGGGAGACGCTTTCTCCCGCCGACCGCGAGGCGGCGCAGACGGTCGACTTCTATCTGGCGGCCTGCGCCGTCGAGCTGGGCAGCCGTGACGCCGAGGCCGCGCTCCGCCGATTCGAAGCGCGTTACCCCGGATCGGTCTATGCCAACGACGTGCGGTTCTCGCTGGGCTCCTACTATTGCGCCGAGGGCGATATGAAACGCGCCCGCGAAGCTTTCGAAAAGACCGATTACAAAGCTCTCGGCCGGGCGCGCAAGGAGCAGTACGACGTTCGCATGGGCTATGTCGAATTCACCGACGGCGATTACGACAAGGCGTTCGGCTATTTCGACCGCATCGGCCCGCAGAGCGAATATGCCGACCACGCGCTTTATTACAAATCCTATATCGACTATGCCGAAGGCCGTTACGGCCGTGCCAAGCAGGGCTTCACGGCTTTGCAGCGCAGCGACGCCTACCGCGACGTGGTGCCGTACTACCTGCTGCAGATCGAATTTCACGAGGGCAACTACCGCTATGTCGTCGAGAACGGCGGCAAACTGGTGCAGCGGGCCGTTCCCGAACGGCGCAAGGAGTTGGAGCGCGTCATTGCCGAGTCGTGGTTCCGGCTGGGCGATTTCAACAAGACGATCGAACATCTGGACGCTTTTGCTGCGGCCGGCGGCGAGCTGGACCGCGACGGCAGTTACCTGATGGGCTTCTCGCTCTACCGCACGGCGCGCTATCCCGAAGCGGCGGAATACCTGCGCAGGGCGTGCGGCGCCGAGGATGCGCTGACGCAGAATGCCTCGTACCATCTGGCCGACTGTTACCTGCGGGCGGGCGACAAGCGGGCCGCCATGCACACTTTCGCCATGGCCGCGGACGACCGCTTCGACGCGACGATCGCCGAGGATGCGCTGTTCAATTACGGCAAACTGCAGTATGAGCTGGGCGGCGGAGCCTTCAACGGCGCGATCAACGTGCTGACGCGCTATGTGGAGCAGTATCCCTCGTCGCCGCGCGTGGGCGAAGCCCGTACGCTGCTGATCGCCGCCTACTACAATTCCAACGATTACGACGCGGCCTACCGGGCCATCAAATCCTTCCCGACGCAGGATGCCGACATCCGCGCCGCGTTGCAGAAAATCACCTATTTCCGCGGACTGGAAGCCTACAATGCCGGCGACATGCGTGCGGCGCAGCGCTATCTGGCCGAGTCTGCGGCGATCAACGTCAGCCCCAAATATTCGGCCCTCAACTCCTTCTGGCAGGGTGAAATCGCCTTTGCGCAGGGCGACTATACGGTTGCGGCGGCCAAATACAACGCCTATCTGAAACGTGCGCCCCGCAGCGAAAAGGAGTATGCCATGGCGCTGTACAACCTCGGCTACTGCGCCTTCTCGCGTATGGACATGGCGCAGGCGCGCGGCTCGTTCGAGAAATTCCTCGCCGTCTATCCCGCACGTGACCGTTACCGCGCCGACGCCTGCAACCGTCTGGGCGACATCCGCTACTCCGACCGGGAGTTCGAAGCGGCGGTGGCCGAGTACGACCGGGCTGCGGCCTTGGGCGGTCCCGAAAAGTATTATGCGCAGTACAAGCGCGCCGTGACGCTCGGCATTCTGGGCCGCACGGAGCAGAAACAGCAGGCGCTGCGGCAGATCATCGCCGCGGGGGAGGGCGATTATGCCGACGAGGCCTCCTATGAACTGGGACGCTCCCACATCGCGCAGGAACAGTACGCCGAAGGCGCCGCGCAGCTGGAGAAATTCGTCGCCGACTATCCTTCGTCGCCGCGCCGGGCGCAGGCCCTCTCCGATCTGGGCCTCGCATACCTCAATCTGGGCGACAAGGAGAAATCGCTCCGCTATTACGACATGGTCGTCGAGACGGCCCCGCAGTCGTCCGAAGCCAAGGGCGCGATGGAAGGCATCCGCGAGATTTACGTCTCCGAAGGCCGGGTGGACGACTACTTCGACTATGCGCAGAAGGCGGGGCTGGAGAGCGATCTGACCGCCGTGTCGCGCGATTCGCTGTCGTTCGCCTCCGCGCAGAAACTTTACCTTGCGGGCCAGACCGATGCCGCCGCCAAATCGCTGCGCAGTTACGTCAAGAGCTATCCCAAGGGCTATTACGTGAACGATGCGCTCTATTTCCTGAGCGACTGCTACCTCCGCTCCGATCAGCGCGACGACGCCATCGAAACCCTGACGACGCTGGCCGGGCAGGGAACGAACCAATATACGGTCACGGTGCTCGAAAAACTCTCGGATATGACCTTCGAGGACAAGCGTTACGACGAAGCTGCCGCCGCTTACCGCCAGTTGTACGACGTTACGACGACGGTCGCCGGGCGTGAGGACGCCATGAAGGGCTATGTGCGTGCGACGCTGGCCGGGGGCGATGCGGCGAAGATCGAAACGATGGCCGCCGATGTCGCGGCGCATCCCGACGCCGGGACCGTCGCGCTGCGCGAGTCGAAATTCGCATGGGCCGAGCTGCTGCGTCGGCAGGACCGCCGCGCCGATGCCGTGAAACTGTATAAGGAACTGGCGTCCGACGTCCGCACGAAGGAGGGCTCCGCGGCCGCCTATTACGTACTCGAAGATGTTTTCGCGGGCGGCGATATGGACAAGGCCGAAAAGGCGATATTCGCCTATTCGGAGCGTGAGCCGCAGGCGTACTGGTTAGCCAAGGCCTTTATCCTGCTGGGCGACGTCTATGTCCGCAAGGGCGACAATTTCCAAGCTAGGGCGACCTACCAGAGCGTTGCCGACGGCTATTCGCCTGCCGACGACGGCATTGTGGCCGAAGCGAAAGAACGGATCGCAAAACTGAACTGATGATGAAACGCATATTGTTTGCCGCCGCGCTGCTGGCGGCGCTTCCCTGCAGCGTGAGCGCGCAGGTGGAAAAACGGGTCGAAGTGACCAAAGCCTATGTTCCGAGCGTCGAAAGCGCCGCGAAGCTGGCCGTCGTGCCCGATATGACCGACACGGTGAAGATGCGGCCCGAAATCGACTATACGATCACGCCGCTGTCGCTGCAGACGACACTCGCCACGCGGCCTATCCGTCCGGCGACGGTGACCTATTGGGAATTCAACCGTCCGCTGCCGTTCTACCTGAAGGCCGGGGCGGGCTATCCGCTCAATTCGGTGCTGGATTTCTACGCTTCGAGCCAGAACCCCGGTACGGGTTATGTCGTGGGGTACGTGAACCACGAGGGCCGCTATGCGAAGATCAAAAACGACTTCGGCATCAGAAACAACTCGACGCGGATGCTCAACCGCATCGGCGCCGCGGCCGGCAAGTATTTCGGCAAACACATTCTGGAGGGCGATCTCTCGTATGAAAACCGTATGTATCACCGTTACGGGATGTATGTCGCGTCGGACGTCACGTCGGACATGACCCCCGGCGCAATGGCCGATTACGGCGATGCGAATATCGCGGTGCGTTTCGGCGATGATTTTCAGGACCTGAGCCGTGTGAATTTCGAAATCGCGATCCGCGGCGGGCTGTTTTTCGACCACTCCGAGTGGCCGGATTACAACGACAAAGCGCGTCAGACCACGCTGGAGACCCATGCGAAGATCGCCCGCGGATTCGGCCGCCACCAGCTTGCGGCGGAGTTCGGTTATACGCGGCTGGCCGGACAGAAAGCGATCGGCCTTTATAATCAGCAGCTGATCCATGCCGCCCTGCGTTACGGTATCGAGGGCGGGGTAGTGCGTCTCGAAGCGGGCGCCGACTATTACCACGACAAGGTCAAGACCGTCGACGCGGAGAATTACATCATTCCTTTCGTCCGGCTGAACCTGAACCTCGGAACGGACGGACTTTGTCCCTTTTTCGAGATGGACGGCAGTGTGGACGACAACGGCTTCCGCTCGTTGACCCGGCAGAATCCTTACGTCGCCGCAGCGTTCTGGCAGACCAAGAGTTCGGTCGATTACAACGGCCGTTTCGGTATCGGCGGCAGTATCTGGCGCGGAAAGTTCGACTACAGGGTGTATGCCGGATTTTCGGTCCGGGACAACCATCCCTATTGGTATGTTTCCGACAATTATGCGATCGACGGGGAAAAAACGGCCGTCGCCGGAGCCATGCGCCCGGCACTGGCCCGTCAGACCGTACTTTCCTTCAACGGCGAAGTGACGTGGCGTCCGGTGAGCAGTTTCCGGACGGAATTGGGCGTACACGGATATATCTACAACGACGACGAAACCAAATTGCACAACGGCGCGCCGTCCTTCGACGGCAGTCTGTCGGCGCACTACGACGGCCGCAAGATTTCGTTCGGCGCGGGAGTCTACTTGCAGAGTGCCCGGAAGTGGAGTGCGGTTTTCGAAAATACGGGGACGGAAACTGCGCCCGGTGAACCTGTGATGCAGTACGATACTTTCGAAGCGCCCTTCGCCGTCGATTTGCGCGTCAATTTCGACTGGAAAGTTTCGGGCCGCGTGACGCTCTTCGCCGAGGGCCGCAACCTGATCAACCGCCGCCTGTACGAATATCCGTTCTACCCCGAATACGGGGCTAACTTTACGGTCGGCGTGAAGGCGAACTTTTAAAAAGATTTCCTCTCCATGCCGGTTGGGCGCATATAAATTGTCCGTGAAGAGTATTCATGGATGTAAATTTGTTGTTTTGGGGAAATAATATTAATTTTGTCAATAATAAGCTAATTTAAACGCAATATTTCTTTAATAATATTTATGGCTACACTGAAGAACCTCCCCAAAATATGTCCCTCCTGCGGTAAACGTTTGAGCGTGCACGCGATGCATTGCAACGGATGCCAAACACATATCGAAGGCAATTACAGTCTTCCCGTGATGATGCAGCTGTCAGCACCCGACCAGCAGTTCGTACTCGATTTCGTGAAGAGCAGCGGTTCGCTGAAGGAGATGGCCCATAAGTTGGGATTGAGTTATCCGACCGTGCGCAACAGACTGGACGATATTATCTCTCAACTAAATAAATTCGAAAGCGATGAACAAGATTCTTAACCCGTTCGAATACCTGTCTACAGGGAAAGCGCTCGGTTGGGGCCTCGCGGGAACGCTCTTTTCCATCTGCCTGCTGACCGCGGTGAGTTGGCCCGTCGAGGGCGACGTTTCCAAGATTATCACGATTCTGTCGTCGAATTTGCTGTTGTGGCTGCCCCTCTCGCTGCTGTTGTACGTGATGGCGCTGGTGCTCTCGCCCTCCCGCATCCGGGCCGTGGATATCTTTGCCACCAACCTGTTCGCGATGCTGCCGACGATCGTTATTCTGGGAGTGCTGAGTCTTTGTGCCATGTGGCTGGGGAGCATTGTCTGCGAACCCCGCAGCGCCTGCGAGGTCTTGAAGCAGGCAGCCTACAATCTGATCGTGATCGTCCTGTCGGTTTCGATGGTCTGGTCGATGGTCTGGGGCTGTTTCGCCTACCTCGTTTCGGCCAATATGAAAGGATGGAAGAGCATCGTCGTTTTTGTGATCTGCTATGTCTTCGTGAGTGTGGTCAACCAATTGCTGATCGAATACACCAAATAGGGCGGAGTGCCGTCCGACGCTATGCGGAACCCCGGCCGGGTTCCGTTTTTTTGTTCGCTCCGATTATGAATCCACAAAAAAAATATGGTGCTGCAAACCGGAATTTACAGCGCCATATATGGTTGGGTGAGCTGATTATATCGCACCGCTACAACCACATACCCTTGCTCGATTCCTCGCCTGGGGGATTCTGTAGGAGCTGGTCGTATAAGACTCACCCGGCACAAAAGTAGGAATTTTTTATATCTTTGCAAAAATTTTCGACCAGATGCGTAAAAAAACTTTGCTCTATATCTTTTTTGCGGGCCTGTCTGTTCTGCTGATCGCGGGATTCGTCCTTCGTCAGCAGTTCTACGGCAATGCCGTGAAGACGGAACGCGAACTCTTTGTCAGCAGCCGGGCCGATTACCGTGCGCTCGTCGATTCCCTGCTGCCGGAGTTGAAACACCATTGGGCGTTCGGGGTCTATGCCCGGCGCATCAATCTGGCCGAGACCTTCAAGCCCGGACACTATCTCCTCGAACGGGGCATGAGCGTCATCCGGGTGGCCCGGATGCTCAAACTGGGCATGCAGACCCCCGTGCGGGTGACGATCAACAACGTGCGGATTCCCGCCCAGCTGGCGCAGAAACTCGCCGGTCAGATCGACGCCGACTCCGCCGCGATCATGCGGGCGCTGACTTCGGACGAAGTCGCCCGAAAAGCGGGTTTCGACAGCCTGACCCTTTTTTCGATGTTCATTCCCAACACCTATGAATTCTATTGGACGGTGACGCCCGAAGAGTTCGTGGAGCGGATGAAACGCGAATACGACCGTTTCTGGACGCCGGAGCGGGGCGCGCTGCGCAAACGCAGCGGCCTGAGCCGGTTCGAAGTCATGACCCTTGCGTCGATCGTCTATGAAGAGACGCGCAAGACCGACGAGATGCCCCGCGTCGCCGGCGTATACGTCAACCGGCTGAAAAAGGGAATGCCCCTGCAGGCCGACCCGACGATCAAATACGCGATGCAGGATTTCGGCCTGCGCCGCATCCTGTACAAGCATCTGAAATATGAATCTCCGTATAACACCTATCTGAACAAGGGCCTGCCGCCGTCGCCTATCTGCATGCCGGGCATCAATGCCATCGACGCGGTGCTGAATTACGAAAAACACGACTATATTTTCTTCTGCGCACGGGAGACGTTCGACGGCTACCACAATTTTGCGAAGACCCTGCGCGAGCACAATGCCAATGCTCAGGCGTACAGCAGGGAGCTGAACCGGCGCAAGATTAAATAATTTTTCGTACATTTGTATTCATGCTGACGAAAATATACGAACAGAACCCCTCCGAAAGGGAGTTGCGGAAAGTGGTCGATGCGTTGGAGGACGGCGGAATCATCATCTATCCGACCGACAGTGTCTATGCTTTCGGTTGCTCGCTGCGTTCGCCCAAGGCCATCGAGCGGCTGCGCCGCATGAAGGGCAAGGACGCCGAGGCCTTTACGGTGGTTTTCGAAAATCTGGCTCAGGCGGCCGAGTACTGCCGGGTGGACAATGCGGCGTTCCACATCCTGAAGCGCAACCTGCCGGGGCCTTTCACGTTTGTATTGACGGCATCGTCGGGCATGCCCGACAAGGCGCTCGAAAAACGGCGTACGATCGGAATCCGTATTCCCGGCAACGCCGTTCCGCGGGTTATCGTCGCGGCGCTGGGATGTCCGCTGATCACCACCTCGGTGAAGGACGACGACGAAGTGGTCGAATACACCACGGATCCCGAACTGATCCACGAGCGGTACGGCCGCGATGTGGCGCTGGTGATCGACGGCGGCGTCGGCGACAATGTGCCGACGACGGTCGTGGATCTCACGGGCGACGAACCCGAAATCCTGCGCGAGGGCAAAGGCGAGCTGCAATGATTGGGAACTGATAATTCTGAATGATATAATGGAAAAGCAAAATTTCTGGAACGATGCCGCGAAATGCGGGGCGATTATCGGGGCCATACTGGCCGTTTCGATGGTCTTGGAGACGATGATGACACTTTCGGGCAGCATGAAGTACTATGCCCTGATGACGGTCGAATGGATCGGAGTCGTCGTCCTGCACTATTACCTGCTGCACCGCTTCACGCGAAACCGTTCGAAACTCTATTCGGCCGAGGAGGGATTCTCCTTCGGACAGGGATATCTCTTCGTGCTGGCGGTGTCGGCCTTTGCTGGCGTCATCGTCGGAGGCGTGCAATATATCTACCTGCACCTGATCATGGGTTATTCGAATTACACCTCCCGGCTGGTCGAAGCGCTGACCGACATGATGGCGTTGGGCGGCGGCGTGCCGGCGTCGATGGAGTCGGTGATGGCCCAGTCGCTGGAGCAGATTCAGACCGCGCCTGCCCCCTCGGTGCTTGCGACCGTCTGGGGCGGTATCTGGGTAAGCCTGCTCTTCGGCGCTGTTTTCGGCCTTATCATTGCAGGTGTGCTTTCGCGCGCTCCGCGGCCGTTCGATACGCAGGCCGGTGAGTAAGAACAGTAAAGCAGAAGATGAATAAACTCGACATATCGGTTGTAGTGCCGCTCTACAACGAGGCGGAATCGCTGCCCGAACTGGTCGCATGGATCGACCGCGTGGCGGCGGAGCACGGCTATACCTACGAAGTTATCTTGGTGGACGACGGTTCGTCCGACGATTCGTGGAGCGTCGTCGAATCCCTCAAAAAGCAGTATCCGGCGGTGCGGGGCATCGGGTTCGCCCGTAACTACGGCAAATCCGCGGCCTTGTACTGCGGTTTTGCGGCTGCGGAAGGGGAGGTCGTCGTCACGATGGACGCCGACCTGCAGGATTCGCCCGACGAGATTCCCGAATTGCGCAGGATGATCCTCGAAGAGGGATACGATCTGGTTTCGGGCTGGAAGAAGAAGCGCTACGATCCGATCGGCAAACGCTGGCCCAGCAAGTTTTTCAACTGGACGGCCCGCACCGTGTCGGGAATCGGGCTTCACGACTTCAACTGCGGCTTGAAAGCCTACCGCCGCAAGGTCGTCAAGGCGATCGAAGTCTACGGCGAGATGCACCGTTTCATTCCGATACTGGCCAAGCAAGCCGGTTTCCGCCGCATCGGCGAGAAGCCGGTGGAGCACCGCGCCCGCAAATACGGTCGTTCGAAATTCGGTCTCGAACGTATGCTGAAAGGTTATCTCGACCTGATTTCCGTACTCTTCATGTCGTACTTCGGCCGCTCGCCGATGTATTTCTTCGGCAGTCTGGGGACGCTGATGTTCCTTATCGGCGGCGGCACGACGGTCTGGATCATCGCCGCCAAAATCTGGAAGCAGGTCCACGAACTGCCGCTGAGGGCGGTTACCGATCAGCCGCTTTTCTATTTGGCGATTCTGGCGATTATCCTCGGAGTCCAGCTGTTTTTGGCGGGATTTTTGGGCGAGCTTATCAACCGCGGCTCCTCCGACAGGAACAAATATTTGATAGATAAAACTTTATGACCCTATGATACAACGAATCCAAACGCTTTACATGCTGATTGTCACGGCGCTTATGGCCGTTACGCTTTTCGCTCCGCTTGCGTGGTTCGCCGGCGAGGCCGGAGAGTTCGGGCTGTATGCCTTTTCTTTGAAAACCGCTGCCGGCGAAGCCGTGCAGCCGACGGTTTATATGGGCGTCGTGCTGGCGCTGGCCTGCGTGCTGCCGTTTATTACGATTTTCCTGTTCAAGCGCCGCCTGCTCCAGCTCCGGCTCTGCGTGGTTGAAATGGTGCTGCTCGTCGGCTCCGCCGTTATGGAAGGCGTGTACTACTTTCTCAGCTACCGGGTGTTTGCGGAACAGACGTTCCATACGCAGGTGCTGAAACCTGCCGTCGTGCTGCCGCTGGTTTGCCTGCTTTTCGCATACCTCGCCGCACGTGCGGTTTTCCGCGACGAACTGATGGTGCGCGCGGCCGACCGCATCCGTTGATCCCGAAAGACTATTAGCCCCGGAATATGCAGAAACGTGCGTATTCCGGGGCTTTTGTCTCCGATTGTGTCCGCATTGGACGCCGATGTCCGCTAATTAACCTAATCGTAATATAAAAAAGGCGTTTAGGCTTTTGTCGGTCCGGAAAATAATGTTAGATTTGAGGCATAATATTGCCATTATGTAAGGAATCGTAAGTTTTTTTAGAAATAAAATAAAAGTTTTTAATCAATTTTAAACAACTCTTCTATGAAAAAGTTAAACCTTTTGAGGTTATTGTTCGGTGCGATGTTCCTGATCGCCGCGACGGCGTTTACATCGTGTGTGGATGATAACGATGACGACGGGATGCCTTATCTTGAGGTTGCTCCCGAAGCATTGACCTTTTCCGCCGAGGGCGTGGCCGAAGGTGCGTCTGCCGTTACGGTGAAAAGCAATCGTCCGTGGACGCTCGCTTTCGAATCGGGCGCAGACTGGGTGACTCCTTCCGCGACCGATGGAAAAGCCGGTACGACCGAGGTCGAATTCTCGATCCCCGCAAGCAACGAGAGCCGTACGGCAACGCTGAGTTTCCAGCTCAAGAACTCCTACGGCGCCTATTTCACCAAGATGGTTACCATTAACCAGGGTGAAGTCGTTCCCGAAAAACTTGTTTATAAAGAAACTTTCGGAACGACGGGAGATAAAACTCCGGTTGCTTCATACGATGGCTGGGATAAGACCGGTGAAGGCTCTTCGACCGTAACTTATGCCGGTGAAGGGGTTGATATTCGCAGTAATCTTTCCAGTGTCGGCAACGGAAGTGCCTATGAAGGTTCCGGTGGTTCTAATTTGATGTTTGGCACCGGAAACACTTATTTTACGGTTCAGGATATTACGCTTCCTCAGGGCCAAACCGGATATACTTTGACTTTCGGCGCAAGTTATTTCAATGCTCCCAATATTGAGATCTACGATCAGCTGACCGTTCAATTCAGTAAAGACGGCGAAAAATGGACCAATGCCATTCCCTATACTTTCGAAAACTTTGTGGCTGAGAAAAACTGGAATCTTGCAACGTTGAACTTTACGTTGAAGGAATTCTCGGAACATCTGTATATTAAATTCTTATCCACTAAGAAGCCTGACGGCAACTATCGTATTGACGATGTTACTTTGGTGACGAGTGCCGGTGGACAGCAGGTCGATTTGGATAATGGCTCCGTGACACCGCCTGTCGGTGATGTAGAGCTTCCGACTACTGTTGTGACGCAGTTTGGCGACAGTTTCAACGATGTTATTAGTGGTGTTGTTTACGATTCTCCCAATTGGGCGTTTACTTCGAGTGATGCTGGGTATCCGGCCAATCCTAAATTGGGATGGTTCGGCAGTGTATTTGGAGACACGTTCTATCTTCAGTGTGCTCCTTACAGCTCAACGCAGAAGACCGTTACGGCTTATGCTATAATGACTCCGTTTAATGTGAAAGCTGCGGATAATAAAGTGTTGACGTTCAAACTGGCATGGTATTTCAATGCAACGGCAAGTGCAGCTGACGACAGCAAGATTGAGATCGTAGCTTCTACCACGGTAACAAACGAAACGATTACCGATCCCAGTGTATGGACTGTTGTTAAGACAATCGAGTATAAAGAGGGGGTAAATGAGATCAACGTGTACTTTGACGAGTCTGCCGATCTTTCGGCTTATGCCGCTTCTGATAAAGTATATGTAGCTTTCCGTTATGTAGGGCATAACAACACCTATCGATTGGATGATGTCTCGTTCAATGGGGGAGCTACCGGATCGCTTGTTGTCGATCCTACGGCCATTTCTCTCGGTGATGCAGCCGGAGCGACGGCAAAAATTACGGTTACGTCTACCGGTGACTGGAAAGCGACTGTTTCCGGTTCAGGCTTCTCGATCGACAAAACTACGGGTACGGCTTCCGACACTTCGATTACCGTAACTGCTTCTGAGGCCAATGCTTCTTCGGAAATAAAAAATCTGGGTTCGATAGTCGTCAGCAATGATTTTGGCACCAAGACGATAGCGGTATCACAGAAGGGGGTGTCGAACGACATATTCTATGAATCGTTCGGTGATTTGGAACAGAAACTCGACAAGTGGCCTTATATCAATGAAAGTCCGTATGTGATTCGCAGCGGATTCGGTTATGTTTCCGGTACGTCAGACTATAAAACAGCTTACGCTTCGAACCGTTGGACGGCAACAACGGCTTCTCCGACAAGCGCGGGCTTTTCAGGTAAAGGCTTGATGTGGTTGCAGGCAGGTAAGAATGCATATTTTACGGTGCAGGATCTTGTTCTTACAACTGAAAAGAATCTGTCAATCCGTTTTGGATTGTATGGTAATACTGATGCTTTCGATCCCCAAAAGGATGTCATTAAACTCTATCTTTCGTCAGATGCCGAAAATTGGACTGAAATAGCGTATAATCTGGAAAATGTAGATGCAACTCCGGCTTGGAAATGGGCATCGGCTGATATTACGCTGAAAAATACTGTTTCACGTCTTTCTTTGAAAATTGAATATCCGAGTGGTGCGACCGGAACTCGTGTTGATGATGTCCGTATTTTCGTTGGCACGGGTGGGACAGAGATCGATTTGGGCGGCGGTGCCGCTACGCCTGCGGTTACGACGGCCAACGCTTCGAATGTAGCCGAGACGACGGTGACGCTGGGCGGCTCGATCGCCAATGCCGATCTGGCCGACTATTCGGCCGTCGGCGTGGAGTATGTGGTCTTCGCCACGGGAAATACGCCCGATTGGACAGGCTCCGTGAAAGTTCCGGCCGCAACGAAGGCTGCGACATGGACCGTAGACGTTACCGGCCTGACGAAGGAGACACAGTACGCTTTCCGCGCCTACGCGACTCCGAACACCGGCGATATTCTTTACGGCGATCATAAGACGTTCATTACCACAGGCGGTGGCAGCGTGACCGCGATCACTATCCCTGAATTGTTGCAGATTGCCAAAGGAAGTGTAATCTCGGAAAGTCAGGACAAAGTACTGACGGCTGTGGTCTGCGGAGACCCGACCGGCAATAACTTCTCGTTCGGAACACTCTACGTGATGACGGAGGGGGCGACCGAGGGCGGCAACGGTATTGTGATTTACAACAATAAGTCGGCGGACTTCAATGTTGCGGATTATGCACTTGGCGATAGATTGAAGATTACACTTCAGGCCAACGTCGCGATGATGGATGAGTATAACGGCGTCAAGCAGATTACAGGCGTAACGACTTATCATGTCGAGAAATCCGGTACGGCGACTGTTACTCCGATCAACGTAGCTCCTGCAGATTTGGCATCGTATGTTTCGATGCCTGCCACGGTACAGCAAGCCAGTACGGCTAAAGCAGGAGTCTGGTGTACGGCATCAAGCAATGGAAATCACACGTTTACCTCCGGCGGTACGAACTTTACTGTCAACGTAAATAAGCGTGCTACGGTATTTCAGGATATTCCGTATGCAGCCGCTACAGGCAATATTACGGGTATTGTGACCATGTATGGCGGAAAGGGCCAGATCGCTCCGCGTAATTTGAACGATGTGGAAGCATTCAAGGTAACCGTTCCGACCATTACGGAGGTAACTCCCTCTTCATTAGTATGGACTGCAAACGACACAAGTGAAAAGACCGTGACGATCGAAGGTGTTAACTTCAATGGATTTACGTTGTCTTCGCTGACTTCCTTCAATGCGTCTGTCGAGGGGACTACCGTAAAGATTTCTCCTAAAGCCGTTAATACGAGTGATGCCGAGCTTAAAGAGACTCTGACAATTACGGCCAATGGCGGCAACAGTGTTACGGTTACTTTGACTCAGAATGGCGCCAGCTCAGGGACAAAACTCACGATTACGATCACTCCGACCACTGCTGATTCCGGTTTCCCGGCTACAGCGCCTACAACCGAAGCTACGGCTACTATAGATGGTTATGTCTGGGGATTGCTCAATGCGAAACAGAATGCGGGATACCTTATGATTAACGGCACCAATGGTTATTTGGCGACTCCCGCCGTTCCCGGATCGACTCTGAAGACCATCAAGATTACGACCAGCAACGGCATCAGTGCTTCGGCAAAGGTAACTATTAAGGATACTTCGGATAACATTGTATCTCCGGAACAGGCTGTCGGCGACAAGAATACCGAATATACCTTTAATCTTACGAATCCTGCCGCCGGAGTTTCGTACCGTATCAATTCTTCGAATAAGAATACGCAGCTCGTTAAAGTCGAATTGTCGTACGAATAACCGAATATCGACACTCCCTCTCCCGGCAGGAACATCCTGCCGGGGGAAGGTTGTCTTAAAATGCGTATTTTCGCACTTAGTTTTTAATTGAATGACGTTGATATATAAATATAGTTCGCGGATGTTTGCCGCTTCCCTTGCGGCGATGGTGCTGATAGCTGTCGCCTTTACGGGGTGCGGTAAGGATTCCGACAATAAGGGAGGCGGGGGCGCCAACTCGGTGGAGTGGGACCCTGCCAAGACCGTGCATCCCGATCAGGAGGGCGCTGCCGTGCTGCTCGTGACCGGAGATACGGGGACGCCGTGGACGGCTGAAATCATTTCGGGAGCCGAATGGATTTCGTTTAACCGGACAGCGCCGGGAGGCCAGACTGTCAAGACGGGAAAGGTCGGAACGAGTTTGTCCGACAAGAATCAGTATGTCTATTATTGGCCGAACAACACCAAGGACGAGCGGCATGCCCTGATCAGGTTCGAGTTCGAAGGCGAGATGCCCGTCGAGCTTGAACTCGTCCAGTACAGTACTTCGTCGAACGACAATGTATATGAGACCGGTCACAATCTGGTTTGGCCTGAGATTCCTGCCGAAAAGGTGAATAGCAATTATATTTATGTATCACATTTCGCTCAGCTCAAGAATCAGAATACGAATCAGTGGTATAACGCCCGTAACTATACGTTGTGTCTCGACAAAACCAAGTATGCCGCATGGTGGGTGGCTTATCCGCTGCATAGTTCGTATACGGGGTCGGGACGCGTGGAAACATGGGCGTATGATCCCAAGATCGCAGCTGAATATCAGGCTAATTTGACCCGTAGTTATCCTGCGGCGAATTACGACCGCGGCCATCAGATTCCCAATGCCGACCGTAGCGGAAATGCCACGATGCAGGCGCAGACTTTCTATTTCTCGAATATGACGCCCCAGAACTCCAGCCTGAACCAGCATCCGTGGGCGGACCTTGAGAAAATGGCCCGTGACCATTGGATGTGTTCCGACACGCTGTATGTCGTAACCGGTGCATATTGGAATCCCGGTAGTACGCTTACGACGGCAGACCGCGACGGTAAGTTATGTCCTGTGCCGAATTACTATTTTAAAGTATTTGTCCGCACGGTAAAGGGTAACATCCGTCAGGCTGGTGATAAACTAGGTGATTATTCGGCCGGCCAGCTCAAGTCCATCGGATTCTGGGTGGCCAACGAAGGCGGTCAGGGTGAGGCCAAAAGCTGGGTGAAGAGCGTCAAGGAGATCGAAGAGCTGACCAAGTTCGAATTCTTCCCCACGCTGCCTGCCGAGGTCAAGGAAAAGACAGATGCCGCCTCTTGGGGATTGTAAAACCTTAAAATTTCAGAACGATGAAAAAACGACTGATATTCACTTTGTTCTTGGCGGCGTTCGTCGTAATGTGCTTTGCGCAGAAGCCCTGCAAGGTGATGTTCTATAACTTGGAGAACTTTTTCGACACCATCAACGATCCGGAGGTGCATGACGACGAGTTCACGCCGGAAGGTCCCAAGAAGTGGAATTCCGCCAAGTATTTCAAGAAGCTCGGCAATATCGAGCGGGTGCTTTTCGACATTGCTGCCGCAGACAAGAATTATCCGGCTGTTATCGGCGTCTCGGAAGTCGAGACGCGCTCGGTGCTGGAGGACATTGTGGCGACGCCCAAATTGGCCCCCGGCAACTACCGTATCGTGCATTACGATTCGCCCGAAGCCCGCGGCGTCGATGTGGCTTTCATGTATCGTCCCGATGTGTTCAAACTGGAGGGCAGTTTCCCGGTGAAAACCGTCGTGCCGCAGCTTCCCAACTTCAAGACCCGTGACATCCTGACGATGTGGGGAACCATCGAGAACGAACCCTTCTTCTTTATGGTTGCGCACTGGCCTTCGCGGCTGGGCGGCAAGGACGCTTCGGAATTCAAGCGCATTGCCGTCGGGGAGCAGATGCGCCGCATTGCGGATTCCGTGCTGAAGATCAACCCGGCGACCAAGGTCGTAGCCATGGGCGACTTCAACGACGATCCTACGGACGAGAGCATTGCCGAGGGGTTGGGTGCCAAAGCCAAGATGAAGGATCTCAAGCCGGGCGATTTCTACAACCCCTTTGCCGATATGCTCAAGGCGGGACTCGGAACGCTGGCTTACGGCGATGCATGGAATCTCTTTGACAATATCGTGGTCACGGAGAATCTGGCTACGGGTTCCGAAGGCAGGCTTCGTTTGCAGAAGGCTCCCGGATCGAAGTTCTACGGCAATATCTTCAAGCGGTACTACATGCTGCAGAAAGAGGGACAGTATAAGGGATATCCCCTGCGTACGTACGTGGGAAATAACTTTCAGGGCGGTTACAGCGACCACTTCCCGGTGTATATCTATTTTGCCAAATAAATTACTTACATAGTCTATGAAAATCAAGAGTCTACTAATTTTAGTGCTGTCGCTTGTGACGCTGACCGCCTTTGGACAGGACGGCGGTATCAAGGGCAGGGTCGTTTCGCGTGCGGGACGCATTGCACTCGGCGACGTGAAGATTACGATGACGCCGGGCGGTACGACAACGGTTTCGGATGCGCAGGGTAACTTCGTTTTCGAAAATATTCCTGCGGGCGAATATTCGCTGCAGTTCGAAACTCCCGAATTCGAGACTTCGAATATCGCCGTACGTGTCGGTTCGCAGATGCGCGACATCAATGCGGTGATCCTCGTGCCCGATACGCAGCGTCAGATGATCGACGACGCGGTCTTCGCGGAGTTCGACACCGAAACCACCGACGACGCGCAGGCTTTGCCCACGTCGCTCTCGGCTTCGAAAGACCTCTTCAATAACATCGCGTCCTACAAGTTCAGCGAAATGCGTTTCAACGTCCGCGGTTACGATTCGCAGTATCAGGACGTGTATATGAACGGCATTCAGCTCAACGACGCCATGACGGGCTATACGCCGTGGTCGTTGTGGAGCGGTCTGAACGACGCTACCCGCAATCAGGAAGTTACGTCGGGCATCGTGGCGTCGGACGCCGGTCTGGGCGGCATCGGCGGTACGACCAATATCGTGACGAGTCCTGCGCAGATGCGTCAAGGCCTGCGTGCGAGCCTCGTAAACGGCAACTCGATGTACCGTTTCCGCGCGATGGTCACCTATGCTTCGGGCTATCAGGACAACGGGTGGTCGTATGCCTTTTCGGTTTCGACCCGTCAGGGCGGCAACTCCTATGTCAATGGCGTCTATTACAACGCTTTCGGTTATTTTGCCGCTGTCGAGAAGCAGTTCGGTCAGCGTCATCGTCTGGCGCTGACCCTGCTGGGCGCTCCTACCGAACGCGGTGCGCAGCAGGCGGCGACGCAGGAAGCTTACGATCTGGTCGGCAATAACTATTACAACCCCAACTGGGGCTGGCAGGACGGCAAGAAACGTAACGCCCGTGTGCGCAACAACCACGAACCCGTCGTGATGCTGAACTATACGTTCGACATTTCAGACCGTTCGAAACTCGATCTGGCCACCTCGCTGCGCTTCGGCATGAACGGTTACTCGGCGCTGACGTGGCAGAACGGTCCCGACCCGCGCCCCGACTATTACCGTTATCTGCCGAGCTACTTCGCGCTCGACAAGAATATGCTGGGTGCGGCTTGGCAGCAGGTTTACTGGCAGGCCAACTACCAGAATATCCGCCATTTCGACTGGGATAAGATGTATCAGACGAACTATATCCAGAACGATCCGGTCGATGAGGCGCAGTACGGTCCGGGCCGTCGTTCTAACTATATGGTCGAAGAGCGTCACACCGATCAGCTGGACTGGAATCTGGTCGCCAACTTCTCGCATATCTTCCGCAATAACTCCAAAATCTACGGGGGCCTTTCGCTGCGCCGGAACCGTACGGAGTACTATTCGGAGGTCAAAGACCTGCTTGGCGGCGACTATTGGGCCGACATCGACAAATTCGCCGAGCGCGACTTCGGCTCGAACGCCATCGCATATCAGAACAACCTCGACTATTACTATCGCCACGGTCATGCGCACGCAGCCAAAGTCGGCGACAAATACGGCTATGACTACTATGCGCACGTCCTCCGGACGAAGGCATGGGCTGCCTATAATTTCAATGTCGGCGGTCTGGGCGTAACCGTCGGCGGCGAAGTGGGATATGCTTCGCAATGGCGCGAGGGTCTTTGGCGCAAAGGCTTGTTCCCCGACAATTCGAAGGGCGATTCCAAGAAACTCGACTACCTGACCTACAAGACCAAAGGCAACTTCAGCTACCGCTTCTCCGCGGCTCATACCGTCGAAGCGAATGTCGTTTACCTGCAGGACGCCCCCGAATTCCAAGCTTCGTTCGTGTCGCCCCGTACGCGCAACACCACGACTCCGGGGCTTTCCGCCGAACGTGTCTTCGGTGTGGATGCGTCGTATAACCTGCGTGTCGGCGACCTGAAAGCGCGCGTTTCCGGTTACTATACCCGCATTTACGATCAGTCGAAAGTGATTTCGTACTACGACGACGTGGCCGCGACCTTCACGAACTTCGCTATGAGCGGCATCGACAAGCTCCACTTCGGTCTCGAAGCGGCCGTTTCGATTCCCCTGTACCGCAGCCTTGCCCTGAACGGAGCCGTTAGCTGGGGCCAGTACACCTACGATTCGAATCCCTATTACCTGCAGACGCAGGACAACAGCGGCGATATCGTCTCCGACGGCTATGTTTACTGGAAGAACTTCCGCGTGGAGAGCACCCCGCAGCTGGCCGCCAACGTCGGTCTTTCGTACCGCAGCAACAACAACATCTTCCTGTCGGCCGATTTCAACTATTACAACAACATGTATCTGTCGATGAGCCCGATCTATCGCACCGATGCGGTGATTACCACCGGCATGACCGCCGAGGACATCGCTCACCTGCGCCGTCAGGAGAAGTTCGACTCGGCTTATACGCTCAACGCCAGCATCGGCAAGAACTGGTATATCCACCGCCAGTATACGCTGGGCTTCAGCCTCGAAGTCAAGAATATCCTGAACAATCAGGACATCCGCACCGGCGGTTACGAGCAGACTCGTCTGACGAAGAACACCGAGACGACGGTGACTACCTATCAGGCCTTCGACTCGAAGTATTTCTACATGTTCGGTACGACCTATTACCTCAATCTCTACTTCCGTTTCTGACGGCTAACGAATAAAACACGAATATTATGAACAAAGTATCTAAACTGTTTCTGATCGCCGCGGCAGGGCTGTTCTTCGTTGGCTGTTACAACGATTACAGGAACCCGAAGGCGGCCAAGATATATACCCGCGCCGATTTCGAGAAAGAGGGGCTGGAATATATATCGATCAAGGACCTGAAGGCGCAGTTCAAAGCCGAGAATCCCGGCATGAACGACGGGACGGTCGCTTCGTGGACGGTGGATGAGCCGATTTTCACCTCCGGCAAGGTCATCTCCACCGACCGTTACGGCAATGTCTATAAATCGGTCTACCTCTACGATGCGGAGTCCGAATCGGCGATCGAGCTTAAGCTCAATACGGGCAACTACCTTTTCCACCCCGCGGGACAGATCGTTTTCGTCAAGCTGCAGGGGCTGGTGCTCGGCAACTACCGCGGTATGACCAGCATCGGTACGACCTCCTCCAACGCCAGCTATTCGAATGACAACATCGAGAGCAAGATCATGCAGGACGAGCACATTTTCTCCGGCGAACAGCAGCAGATGCTGAAGTCGGATACGCTGGTCGTTACCAAGGATAACTACAAGACGGCGATTTCGGATGCCGATCTGGGCCGTCTGGTGCGTTTCGAAGGGCTGGAAAGCAAGTTCGGCACGGCGCCGTGGGGATACAAGAATACCTTCCCCAACTATTTTGCGAATTCGACGTCGTACGACGTGAACTCTCCCGGCTGGTCGGACATCAACGAGTGGGCGACTTGGGCTACGAAACGCAGGCTGGAAGGCGCTAACGCGGAGACCTATTTCTACGGCTCGGCATGGTTTACCTACGACGCGGCGGCGACCGGCTCCGGTACCAATGCGGCTCCGGGCAACTACGTGGTGCGTACGAGCGGTTACAGCCAGTTCCGCGACAACAAGATTCCCGAAGACGGCTGGGTGGTGAACCTTACGGCGATCTACACCAAGTTCACGAACGGTTCGGGTAATTATGGGACCTATCAGCTGACGCTGAATACGGACAGGGACGTTACCGTCGTCGAGAAGTAGCGGATCCGACCGTAAAAGAGAGACCCGTCGTTGCAATTTGCAACGACGGGTCTCTCTTTTTGTCCGTTTCTCAGCGTTTGTTCCATTCGCCCGAAGTCTGGTAATAGCCGACGGCGCGGGTTACCAGCTCCCGGTTCTTCTCTTCCATCGGTTCGAGGTTGTGGGGATTCTCCGCCGTCGGAACGACGCGGTATTGCTCGAACCGCCGCACGGGCGAGAGGATGGTGAACACGTCGCCTTCGAGGTAGCCCAGATCCTGATAGGTGGCGATGAATGCGCGGTTGACGTACTGCTTGTCGTATATGCTGCGGCCGAAGAAATGCGAATCGTAGCTCATGTTGAGCAGCGAGAGGAGCGTAGGCATCAGGTCGATCTGCGAGACGATGCCGTCGACGCACTGCGGCTCCACGAAGCCCGGAGCGTAGATCAGGGCCGGAATGTGGTACTTGTTCAGCGGAATCTCGGTGCGGCCGGCGCTCGATGCGCAGTGGTCCGCCGTGACGAGGAAAATCGTGTTGTCGAACCACGGCTGCCGCGAAGCTTCCGTGAAGAACTCACCGAGGGCGTAGTCGGTATACATCACGCCGCCGTTGCGGGACTTCGAGTCGTGGGGAATGCTGATCTTTCCGGCCGGGTAGGTGAAGGGGCGGTGGTTGCTGACCGTCATGACGTGGGCGAAGAAGGGCTTGCCGCTCTGCGCGTCTTCGTTGAGCGTGCGGATGACCTTGCGGTAGGCGTCTTCGTCGCATACGCCCCAGATGTTGGCGAAAGTGATCTCTTCGGGCGCATACTGCCGCTGGTCCACGATGTCGTAGCCGTTGCCCGAAAAGAAGGTCTCCATGTTGTCGAAGTAGCTGTTGCCGCCGTAGAAATACTTGACGTTATAGCCCTTTTCGCGCAGCAGCGCACCCGTGGAGTGCATGCCGGCATTGTTCGGCCGCTTGATGATGCTCTGGCCGGGGCAGGGCGGCAGCGAGAGGGTTACGGCTTCCAGTCCGCGCACCGTGCGGTTGCCTGTCGCGTATACGCGGTCGAAGGCGAGTCCCTGCTTGTAAAGCGAGTCGAGTACGGGCGTCAGGCGGTTCGTGTTGCCGAAACGCTCCATGAACGAAGCGCTCATGCTCTCGATCGTAATCAGCACGATGTTGCGGCGGATTTCGGGTCCTTCGCAGCGTACGGCGTGCAGGTTGTCGCCCGTGCTGCCGTAAATCCCATGGACGAAGGCTTCGGCCTGCTCTTCGGGTTCGGTGATGTAGAACTGCTTGTAGTTGAGTTCGTTCTTGACGAATGCGTCGTAGAATTTGTAGAGCCCGTTGGCCTGCAGCTCGTTTACATAGACATTCTGGCTGTCCTGAAACCGGGTGTTGAAGTTCAGCAGCCAGACGGCGAGGAGCACGGCGGCGATGTACGCCGGTCCTGCGACCGCTTTCCAGCGCCAGCCTTTCAGCCGGTCGGCGAGGGCCAGATCGCGGCGGAAGAGATACCATGTCACGACCAGCGTCACGAGGATCAGCCCCAGCGTCATCGGCACGATGGGGTAGGACTCCATGATGTTGCCGACCACCTCGTTGGTGTAGACGAGGTAGTCTACCGCAATGAAGTTGTAGCGTACGCCGAATTCGCTCCAGAAGAAATATTCGCTGAGTCCGTTGAAGAGGATGGCGCCCACGTAGAGCGTGATGATGAGCGCGAACCATACCGTGGTCCAGTAGCTGCGGAAACCCTTGAAAAAGAGACGCAGGGCGAACGTGCCGGCCCAATAGCCCAAAACGGCGGAGGCGATTTGCGGCGCGACGCTGCCGTATTCGTCGAAGATCGTGTTGCAGAAGGTCACGTAGCAGAATGCCGCAACGAGAATTCCGAGGATGATGTAGCCCCACGGTTTGCCGTACTTGGTCTCGGAGACGCTCATCGAGAAGAGCCATAGGAACACGAATCCGATCGTCGCGGCGCAGAGGTCGTTCACGGCGCCCAGCAGGAAAACCTGCAGCCATTCGCCGAATGAGAAACCGAGGTCGGTGGTCTGCTCGTTGAAGAGCAGTACGATGCGTAACAGGAAGCCTACAGCGATTGTGAGCAGGCTAAGTTTGAGATACAGGCCGGAAACCAGCCGAAGACTTTGGCGCATAGGTGATAACTGATTGTTTTAATTGTCTGCAAAGTTAATGTTTTTCGCCGGGCTGACAAATAAAAAGCCAGCCGTTGCGGCGGCTGGCTTTTTCAGCGGATTCAGGTCTGTTATTCGGCCTTTTCCTTCGCGGGGCGCATGACGACCTTCACGAGGTTGTTGTCGCCGAGGACCTTCTTGGCCATGGCCTGTACGTCGGCGTTGGTGAGCGACCTGATCACCTGCTCGTAATCTTTCAGGTATTCAAGTCCCGGACCGTATTTGGCCTGAATGTAGTTCATCCAGCCGGCGTTCTGCTCCAGACTGTTTTTCCAGCTCTTGAGCATGAATTCGCGGTTCTTCTCGATGTCCTCGGTCTTGGGGCCGTTCTCGGCGATCTCCCGGATCTCCTTCATCACGATCTCGCGCAGCTCGTCGGCCATCTCTTCGTTCGTGTCGAAGCGGATATCCAGCTTGTAGGTCTCGTCGGGGATATACTCGGTCGAACCCGAAACCTGCACGCCGTACGTGCCGCCCTTCTCCTCGCGGATCGAAATCAGGTAGCGCGAGTTGAGCGCCTGCGTGAGGAACGTCAGGGCTGCTTTGTCCTTGAGCGTGTAGGGCATCTTGCCGGAGAACATGTAGTGTACCGAGACTTTCGGCTGTTGCATCGGCGCCGTGAACTCCTCCGTCACGTCGCCCTTGACGGGGGCGCACTTGTCGTCAGCGAACGTCATGGCCTTCTTCGACACGGGAATCGAACCGATGTACTTCTCCACGAGCGGTTTCAGCGCGTCGAGGTCCACGTTGCCCACGATGGTGAACGTAAAGCTGTTGGCGTCCGGATAGAGCTTCCTGTAGATCGCCGGCAGGGCTTCGAAGCTGAACTTGTCGATGATCTCGCTCGAAATCATCTGGCGGCGCGGGTTGTTGCCGTAGGCCACGTCGATGAATTTCTCCTCCATCAGGTAGTCGGGATTCGACTTCACGTTGTCGAGCTGCGAGCGCAGCATCTTCATCAGCGTGTTGTAGTCGTTCTGGTCGAAGCGCGGCTGCGTGAAATTCAGGTAGAGCAACTGCATCATCGTTTCGAGGTCTTTGGGCGAGCAGTAGCCGTTCACGGCGCTGGCATAGTTCTCCACCGAGGGCTGAACCGAAGCCGACTTGCCCGAAAGCTGTTTCTTGAGATCCGTCGCCGAGAATTTGCCGACGCCCGACATCGAGTTGAATGCAGGCATCATCTCGCCCATGTAGAACTCCTCGTCCGAGAGGATCGACAGTCCGCCTTTGGCCACGGCGCTCATGCGCACCTCGTCGGCCTTGTAGGTCGTGGGCTTCACGACTACCTTCACGCCGTTGGCGAGCGTCCACTCGGTCGTGCCGAGCGTGGCGTCCTGTGCCGTTTTCTTTACGGGCGAACCTTTCAGTACGGTGCCTTCCGGGATCAGCGGCTCCTTGACGGTGTTGTCCTCATACGCCTCGATTTCGGCGTTGGCGACTTTCTCGCGGATGGCGAGCAGCTCCTCGGCCGTCGGATTCACGATGCCTTCCTTTTCGGGCGCCGTGACGACGATCACCTGATTGCGGGGATATATGACCTGCTGGGCGAATCCGTTGACCGCCTCGACGTTGATCATCTTGATCAGCATGCTGTCCAGCTGCCACTCGGTCTCGGCGTCGGGCATCGGGGTGTTCTTCGAGTAGTTGTTCAGATAGGTCTGTACGAACTCGCCGTTGCGGCGGTCGTTGCGGTTGGCGTAGGCGCGTTCGGCGCGGCGCATCAGGTCGTTCTGGGCGCGTTCGAATTCGCCCTGCGTAAAGCCGTAGCGGCGGACTTTCTCCATTTCGGTGTAGATGGCTTCGAAACCTTCGGCCAGTTTGCCGTCCTGCGTCATGGCCACGAACGTCGTCGCGTTGAGCGTCGGAATCACGCCGATTTCGCCCGAACCCATGCCTGCGCCGAGGAACGGTGCGTCGGGTTTCATCGAAATCTCCTGCAGACGTGCGTTTTCCATGGTGGTCATGTAGGCCTGTATGACGTCGAACATTTCGCCGTATATCAGGTTGTTCATCTGTTCGGGAAGCGCCGGACGCTTCACGAAGAGCTGGATTTTGGAACCCTGCATTTCGGGATCGGTGTAGATGCTGATGATCGGGTCCTCATTGTCGGGAACGGTGATCGTCTCCTTCCGGGCGGCGTCGGCCGCGGGAACCGGAATGTCGCTCATGAGCGTCTTGATCTTGTTTTCTACGGCATCCACGTCGATGTCACCGACCACGACGACCGCCTGATAATCGGGGCGGTACCACTGGTTGTAGAAGTCCTCCAGCTCCTTGTGGTGGAAGCCCTTCAGTCCGTCGAGGTAGCCGATCAGGTTGCGGTGCTCGTATTTTGTGTCCTTACCGAGCGCCTGAAGCATCTTCATGGTCGAACGCCACGACGCACCGTCGCGGGTGCGCAGCTCCTCCATGATGACGCCGCGCTCGGAGTCGATCTCCTCAGGTTCGAGCGCGATGAAGTGCGACCAGTCGTGCAGGATCAGCAGTGCGCTGTCAATGATGCCTTCGCGCGAAGTGGGGACGTCCTTCATCATGTAGGTCGTCTGGTCCCAGCCGGTGCCGGCATTGAGGTTGGCGCCGAATTTCACGCCTACTTTTTCGAGATACTCCGTCAGCATCTTGCCGGGGAGGTTCTTGGTGCCGTTGAAGGCCATGTGTTCGAGGAAGTGGGCGAGCCCCTGCTGGGAATCGTTCTCCTGAATGGCGCCGACGTCGTGCAGAATGTAGAAGTCGGCCTGTCCTTTCGGCTTTTCGTTGTGGCGGATGTAGTAGGTCATTCCGTTTTCGAGCTTGCCCGTGCGGACGTCCTTGTCCGCCGGAATCGGCTGCTGCGGATTGAACTGGGCCGCTGCGCTTGTCACTGCGAATGCCGCGATGACGAGCATGGTGATTTTTCTCATAATTGATCGTATAAAGGGGTTTTTGTTACTCTTCCGACGGCTGGTCCGGGCGGTATTCGATGATGTCTCCCGGCTGGCAGTCCAGCTCGCGGCAGATCGCTTCGAGCGTCGAGAACCGGATGGCTTTCGCTTTCCCGTTTTTGAGGATCGAGAGGTTGGCGGGCGTGATGTCCACGCGTTCGGCAAGTTCGCCGAGCGACATCTTGCGCTTTGCCATCATGACGTCTATATTGATGATTATAGCCATAATGTCGTCCCCCCCCCGTTATTTGTCGTTCCTGTCGTTATCATGGTAATTACGTTGTTTTTAGATAGTCAGTTTCTGCTCTTCGCTGAGCTGCGTGCCGAGTGAGAGCACTTCGGCCATGAAGAGGAACAGAATGCCGACGATCACGTTCCAGTAACTCAGCGGAAATGTCTGCACGACTTCGAAGGAGGTTCCTTCGAGCAGGCGGACGGCCTCGTTGTTGTTGAGGTACTTCATGAAGGCTTCGCTCAACTCGCCCACGAGAATTAGGATGCCGATGGCGCGCGTGCGCAGGATGTTGCTGTGGCGTAGCGGCTGCTCGTCGCGGATCGACTTGCGGAGCGAGTTGATGATCAGTGCGATCAGTACGAGGATCGTCAGGTACGAAAGGCCCGTGATGACCATCAGCAGGTAGCAGAAGCTGTTGTTGCCCATCACCTTGAATGCGTTGCCCAGCGTGTAGGCTTCGTCCACGGTCACCTTCAGGTCGAGACGGCTGATCGTCGGAGTGATGTTCTCCGGCAGGTTGTCGATGCCTATAGGTTCGCCGGCGGAGCGGATGACCGGAGCCGAAACGTAGTAGGAGCGTATGCCTCCCTGCGGAATTTCCATCTCCAGCGTATTCTGCGCGTTGCGCCATCCCCGCGAAAAGTCGGGCACGAAACTCGCGGCGAAGCCGACGATCAGCGCCGCGAAGTAGATGATGTAGATCATCAGCAAATGTTTGTGCAGTCTCTTTTTGTTCTGCATAGCTTCGGTTTTTAAGTTTCGATAGTGCAAATTTAGTATTTATTTTCGAAAAACAAATAATATTTATCGTTTTTCGATAAAATATTTGGTCCTAGACAAAAAAAGACGACCCGCAGGCCGTCTTTGGGAAATAGTGCCGTAAACTTATTCCACGTTGTCTTTCAGCTGTTTCCAGAACGATGCGTCGATCGCCATCCGGACCGAAGCCGCGAGCACGATCAGGACGAACATGACGAGGAAGGTGATGAAGCCGACGTTGATGGCCAGACAAATGGCGTACAAGATGCCGAACACGATGCCCACCATGATGCCGAATACCAGCGTCACGAGAAACATCGTCCACTTGCTGCCGTACGTCGCGTCGTTCGACGCCTTGATGGCCTGCATCGGTTTTTTGCCCTTGCCGAGCAGGAAATAGAACGAAAGCGCCCATGACAGGGACAGCACGATGCCCGGCACGATCATGAATACGAAGGCGATGTAGATCGGAATCACCATCAGGCCGGCCGTGATGAGGTACTCGCCCATGTAGCGGCGGTATTTGCTGTCGAAAATTCCGAGCGGGTTGATTACGCTGCCTTTGGCCAGTTCGACCGGCAGCAGGCTGATGGCGATGGTCGTCCCTATATTGATATAGGGTATCCAGATCGTCACGAGCCACAAGGCCACTGCCACGACCACCGACGGGGCGTTTTTCACGCCGATGGCGATCGAATCCTTCAGCGTTTCCGCGAAGTCGAGTTTTTTCATTTCCATAACTAACGATTTTTAATAAGGGTTAATAGTCAAACAAATATATGAAAATATCTGCAAAAAACGTATCTTTGCCGGGACACAACGTTAAAAATCAGCAATATGGCAGAAAAATCGCATTATAATTACCGTGTCGAACCGCAGGACGTGGATTTCACGCTGAGGGCTACGATTCCCTCGCTTGGTTCGGCGATCCTCAATACGGCGGGCGTCGACGCCCACGGCAAGGGCTTCGGCGTGGACGCGCTGAACGCCGACAACCACTCGTGGGTCCTCTCGCGCATGGCTGTCGAATTTGACAGCCAGCCCACGCAGTATACCGATTATACGATCGCCACGTGGATCAACGAATACGGCCGGGTGCTCTCCACGCGTAACTTCACGCTGACCGATGCGGCAGGGACCGAATTCGGCCGTGCCGTGACGCAGTGGGCGATGATCGACCTTCGGAGCCGTTCGGCGCTCGACCTGTCGTGGGTGGGCGACGCCCACGCCGACGCCATCGTCGACGCTCCGTCGCCGACCGACAAGCCCCGCAAGATCCGCGAGGTGAACCCTGCGCAGACGGTCGAACACAAGGTGGTCTACAGCGACATCGACTTCAACCGCCACGTCAATACGATGCGCTATATCGAAATGATGATCGACATGCTGCCCGTCGAACTGCTCATGCAGGAGACGCCGGTGCGCTTCGACATCCATTTCCTGCGCGAATGCCGTTACGGCCAGACGCTTAGCGTCGGTTACGAGCAGCGCGGCCGCACGGCGCTTTTCGAGATACGCAGCGACGAGGGCACTCCGGCCGTGCGCGCCTCTATCGAGTGGAAATAAGCCTGCGGGGCGTGTCCCGCATCTGCTTCGTGGAACGGGTTTTGCAGTTACGGCTGCAAAACCTTTTTCATTATGGAAAACGCAGTTAAAACACAAAACAAGTATCAGGTGAGCATCGACCTGCTGAACGATGCCGTGGGCAAGGAAATCGCCACTTCACTCCAGTACATGTATTTCCACACCCATTTCGAGGATGACCGCTATCAGTACCTTTCGAAGATCATGCGCGAAATCTCGATCGCCGAGATGCGCCATATCGAAGAGTTCTCCGACCGCATCCTCTTCCTGCAGGGCGACGTCGATATGAACGCTTCGTTCCGCACCCGGCAGGTGACCGACGTCAAGGACATGCTCCGTTTGGCGCTGCAGCTGGAGCAGAGCACCATAGATTCCTACAACGAGGCTTCGCGCATCGCTTCCGAGCACAAGGATGCCGTTACGCACAAGATGTTTCAGGACATCATCGCCGAGGAGGAGCAGCACCTCGACACCTTCCGCACCGAACTGCAAAACGTACTCGACTACGGCGAGGAGTACCTCGCGCTGCAATCCGCCGCGGGAAGCAAGCACGCCGCCAAGAGCTTCGGACACCCCGGCGACGGAGAATAGTCCGTCCTGCCGGACCGGCACCGCGGATGCCTTCCGGGCCGGATCCCGTTTTTTAATCGTATATGCGTTTCTGCCCTCTGCGGCACGGGAAGTCCCCGCTTCGGCGGGGATTTTCCGTGCCTGCGGGCGGCCGATCCGCCGATGCGCCCTCTGCGTCGGCGATAAAGAGCGGGAAAACGGTTGCCATGTCGCATATTTTCCTATATTTGTACTATGAAAATTACAATTTTAGGACCTGCGCACCCCTACCGCGGGGGATTGGCTTCGATCATGGAGATCATGGCCCGCACGTTCCGGCTGCGGGGCAATGAGGTCGATATCAAAACCTTTACGCTGCAATATCCGTCGCTGCTCTTCCCCGGCAAGAGCCAGACCGTCGATACGCCGCCTCCCGCCGACCTCGACATCTGCCGGTGCGTCAATACGGTCAATCCCTTCAACTGGCTCCGCGTGGGCCGCCGCATCCGCCGGGAGCGGCCCGACTTCGTGCTGATGAAGTACTGGACGCCCTTCATGGCGCCCTGCTTCGGCACCATCGCGCGCATCGCGCGCGGCAACGGCCATACGAAGGTCCTCTGCCAGATCGACAATGTCGAGCCGCATGAACGCCACCTGACCGATAAGCCCTTCAACCGTTACTACCTGCGGGCCGTGGACGGCTTCGTCTATATGTCCGAGCAGGTGCACCGCGAACTGGAAGCCTACAGCAAGGCTCCGGCACTCTTCTCGCCGCATCCGCTGTTCGAAAATTTCGGCGAGCGGGTGGCGCGCTCCGAAGCGTGCGTCCGGCTGGGGCTCGATCCTGCGGTGGGTTACGCGCTGTTTTTCGGCCTGATCCGCGATTATAAGGGACTCGATCTGCTGCTCGATGCGTGGGCCGAATTGAAACGCGCGGGGCGCGCCGAAGGGCGCAAACTCATCGTCGCCGGCGAATTCTACACCCCGAAGGAGCGTTACCTGCGTCAGATCGCCGACAACGGCTTGCAGGACGACGTGATTCTTCACGACCGCTTTATTCCCGACGAGCAGGTGAAATACTATTTTTCGGCCGCCGATTTCGTCGTGCAGCCCTATAAAACGGCCACGCAGAGCGGCGTGACGCAGATCGCCTATCAGTTTTGCGTTCCGATGGTCGTCACCGATGTCGGGGGGCTGGCCGAAATCGTGCCCGACGGACGGGTAGGGTATGTGTGCGAACCGACGGCGCAGGGCGTCGCCGAAGCCGTTGCGAAGATGTACGAGGGTGACGCGATCGAGCGTTTCCGACTGAACTGCATCGAGGAGCGCAAGCGTTTTTCGTGGGAAGAGATGTGCAGCCGCATTACGGAGCTGTACGAACGGGTCCGCTGATCGGCAGGTCCGCTGATCCTGCGAGTACGCTGATCCCGCGGGGCATTGGGATGCGGGCCGCATCGAGTCGTTGCGGAGCGTATCGAGATGCTGGCGCGGGCGTGCCTTAATCGTAGCTGCCCTCCGAACCCAAAAAAACACGATCGCCCGAAACATTTGTTTCAGGCGATCGGAATAGAAAGAGGGGTGTATCTCGCGGCGGAGCCGGACCTCGGTCGCAGGAACAGCGCCCGGCCAAGTTCCCGAACTGCAGCCCGAAAACTCCGGGTAACCCGAAAACTCCGGGCAACCCTGCAGATTCCGGGCAATTCAGCAAGGTTCTGGTATCCGGCTGGCTCCGGAAATCTGCCGGCGGATAGGTCCGCCCCGGCGGGGATTACCGTTTTTCATCCCCGTTGCGAATCTCCTTGCGGCGGATTTTGCCGCTGATCGTCTTGGGCAGCTCCTCCACGAATTCGATGATGCGCGGATACTTGTAAGGCGCCGTGATCCGCTTCACGTGGTTCTGCAGCTCTTTGATCAGCGCTTCCCCGGCCTGCGCCCTGTACTTTTCGCCGAGGATGATCGTCGCCTTGACCACCTGTCCGCGGATTTCGTCGGGCACGCCCGTAATGGCGCACTCCACCACGGCGGGGTGGGTCATCAGCGCGCTCTCCACCTCGAAGGGGCCGATGCGGTAGCCCGAACTCTTGATCACGTCGTCGGCACGCCCCACGAACCAGAAATAGCCGTCCTCGTCGCGCCATGCCACGTCGCCCGTGTAATAAACTCCGTCGTGCCAGACCTCGCGCGTGAGTTCGTCGTTCAGGTAGTACTCCTTGAACAGCCCCAGCGGTTTTCCCTTGTCGGTGCGGATCACGATCTGCCCCTGTTCGCCGTCCTCGGCCGAACGTCCGTCGGGCGTCAGCAGGTCGATTTCGTACTGGGGGTTGGGCACGCCCATGCTGCCGGGCTTCGGCTCCATCCACGGGAAAGTGGCGAGCGTGAGCGTCGTTTCGGTCTGCCCGAAACCCTCCATCAGCCGGACGCCCGTCAGCTGCCTGAAGGTGTCGTAGACGGCCCCGTTCAATGCTTCTCCGGCCGTGGTGCAGTATTCGAGCGACGAGAGGTCGTATTTCGAGAGGTCTTCGCGGATCAGAAAGCGGTAGATAGTGGGTGGGGCGCACAGCGAGGTGATGCGGTACTGTTCGATCTTGTGCAGGATGTCCGCCGGCGTAAATTTCTCGTGGTCGTAGACGAAAATATTGGCTCCGGCCAGCCATTGCCCGTACAGCTTGCCCCAAGCGGCCTTCGCCCATCCCGTGTCGGCGATCGTCAGGTGCAGGCTCCCGTCGTGCAGGTTGTGCCAAAAACACCCCGTGCTGATATGCCCCAGCGGATAGGTGAAGTCGTGCGCCACCATTTTAGGTTCGCCCGTGGTCCCCGATGTGAAGTACATCATCATGATATCGTCGTTGGCGTTCACCCGCTGCGGACGCACGAAAGGGGCGGCGTTTGCGATTCCCGCGTGGAAATCGAGGAATCCTTCGGGAATTTCCGGCCCGACGCTTATCAGCAGCTCGGTCGTCGGGCTTTCCGGCATGGCCGCCGCCACGTGGTCGGCGATCACCCGTTCGCCCGCCGCGACGATCGCCTTGATTCCGGCCGTGTTGCACCGGTACACGACGTCTTTCTTGGTCAGCAGGTGAGTCGCCGGAATCACGACCGCCCCCAGCTTGTGCAGGGCGAGGATCGAAAACCAGAATTCGTATCTCCGTTTGAGAATCAGCATCACCACGTCGCCCTTTCCGATGCCGAGACTCTGGAAATAGGAGGCCGTGCGGTCGGTCTCCCGCTTCATGTCGGCGAACGTGAACTGAATCTCCGCACCCTGATCGTTCGTCCAGAGCAGCGCTTTCCGGTCGGGCTGTTCCTCCGCGTAGGCGTCCACCACGTCATACGCGAAGTTGAAATTCTCCGGGACGCGGATATGCAGGTTCTTTCTGTAATCCTCCTGCGAGCGGAAGGTCGTTTGCTGTAAGAATCTCTCTACCATAGCTTACATGATTATCGCCAGAAAGCGGACCGGCCGCCCGTCGAGCGCCTTCATTCCGTGCGGCAGGCTGGAATCGAAATAGAGACTGTCACCGACGTTCAACACCAATTCTTTCCCGTTCAGGCTCAGCAGCAGACGCCCTTCGAGCACGTAGTTCATCTCCTGCCCCTCGTGACTGTTCAGGTGCATCGGGGCGTCGGCCGGAGCGGGTTCTACCGTCACGATGAAAGGATCGGCTTTCCGGTCGCGGAATCCCGACGCCAGCGCTTCGTACTTGTAGGCTTTGCGCCGTTCGACCGACACGCCCGCACCCGCACGGGTGATGAAATAGGCGTTCATCTTTGGCTCTTCGCCGAACATGAGCACGTCCAGACTGATTCCGTAACGGCGGGCTATGGTCTGCAGGACGTTTACCGAGATGTCGCTTTCGCCGCTCTCCAGCGCCATATACTCTTCGACCCGGAGATGACAGCTCTCCGCCACCTCCTGCGCCGAGAGTTCGAGCACTTCACGCAGTCCGCGCAGGCGGTTGGCGATTGATTTGATGGGATCACACATTGTTTTTTCGTTTTAATCGAACAAACCGTATCCGCCCCGCTTCCGCCGGGTGCGAAGTCTGAAGTAACAAACTGTAAGTTCGTTACGCTGATTTTTACGTTTTATCCTGTTTGTTGTTAACCTAACAACTTGGCTGTAAATATAGTAAAAAATATAACAAACAGCAACCTTCTGCTTTTTTTCGTCTTCCGGCGCGGTGCCGCCGCTTCGACACTGTACGATTAACGGGCTATGTAGCAGTAAATTATAAAGGGCCGTCGTGCATCGCACGACAGCCCTTCCTCTTCATTTACTTATCGTAGTTTGGCTACTTCTTGATATTGGGCAGTTCAAGCCCGTAATGTTTCCTGCGGTCCTCGGCTTTGAGCCATATGCCGAGCAGCATGGCGACGACGCCGCAGCTTGCGAAGATCACCATCGGAAGCGTATAGTTGTAGGCCGTACCGTCGATATGGCCGGGGTTGCTGAATTTGAGCGCATAGCCGATCACGGCCGGGAAGAGGCACAGCCCGATGTTCTGAATCCAGAAGATCAGCGAGTATGCCGAACCCAGATAGCGGGTCTCCATGATCTTGGGAACCGAAGGCCAGAGGGCCGCGGGAACCAGCGAGAACGAGATGCCGAGAATGATGATCGCGCCGTAGGCGATCAGCGTGCTCGGATAGGCCGGAAGTACGAAGGCGAAGATCAGGTGGCAGACCGTCATCAGAATTGCACCGAAGATCAGCATCGTAGCGCCCCTGCCCTTATGGTCGAGGTAGCTGCCGAGCAGCGGCGTGATGGCCGCGGCGCCCATCGGGAACCAGCGGAAGATGTCGGCGGCCGTCTGGGCCGAGACGCCGAGGTTGCTCTCCAGCATGTTCGTGGCGAAACGCTGGAAGGGGAAGATCGCCGAGTAGTAGAGCACGCAGAGCATGGCGACGATCCAGAAGACCTTGCTGCCGAATATTTTGCCGAGGTCGCTGACGCGGAACTCCTCTTCCGAGCTGTTGTTGCCTTTGGCGTCGAGTCCCAGCTGTTTGTCCAGCTTGCGGTCCATGAACGTAAAGACCACGTAGGTCAGCAGGCCGATCAGCAGCAGCAGGGTACAGAACGCCACCGGACGTACGACCGTTGCCGGCGCCATGTTGGCCAGCCACGGCGAGATGGTGAACACGGCGAATACGCCCACGCGGGCGATGGCCATTTCGAGTCCCATGGCCAGTGCCATCTCCTTGCCTTCGAACCATTTGGCGATGGTCTTCGATACGGTGATGCCGGCCATCTCCATGCCGCAGCCGAAGATCATGAATCCCAGCGATGCGAGTTTGGCGCTGCCCGGAAACGATACCCACCAGCTGTTGAGCCACGTTTCGATGCCCGAACCGATGAAGGCGTCGCTCACTCCGTAATACTTGATGCTGGCGCCGATGAACATCAGGGACGCCGAGAGCACTCCCGTGAAGCGTATGCCCATCTTGTCGAGGATGATGCCCGCCAGAATCAGGAATCCGAAGACGTTGAAAATGAACTCCGAGCTTCCGTACATGCCGAAGACGTCGGGCGTCCAGCCGCGCTGGGCCTCGATCATGCTCTGCAGCGGCGACATCATGTCTACGAACATGTAGCCGAAGAACATCGTCAGCGCGATCAGAATCAGCGCCGTCCAGCGGACGAATGCCGAATCGTTGAGTTTTCGTTGGATAATTTCCGTCATAGTTATTTGATTTGAGTTTAGCTTACTTGTCCGTCGGCGCGTAACGTTTCAGCACCTCGTAAGCCTCGACGATACCCAGTTCGCCGGCCTTCGAAATGTCGAGACACCCTTTGCGCGTGTCCTTCATGAATATCTGTATGATGCCGCGGTTGTAATACGCCTCGGCGAAATTGGGGTTGAGTTCGATGGCCTTCGTGTAGTCTTCGAACGCTTCGGGCAGGCTTCCCGACAAGGCCCGCAGGTTCGCGCGGTTGTAGTAGCTATAGGCCAGATCGGGGAAGAGCTTGATGGCCTTGTTCAGGTCGGCTACCGCCTCGTCGTAGCTGTACGTGCGTTTGCTGTTGTTGTTCAGCCGGTTCGCCGGGTCCGAGTCGATGGTGATGCGCTGGTAGGAGTTGTCGATCGACGAGATGAAGTCGATCATCTCGGCGCGCGTGGTCGAGCGGTTCAGGTAGAGGAACGGGTTGCTCGGATTCAGCTCGATGGCCGACGAGAAGGTATTGACGGCATTGGTGTACTGCTTGATGAGCGCCTGCGAGACGCCGCGCTCGAAGAGCACCGTCCACGAGGTTTCCGCCGCTTTCAGCTCCTCGACATACTGCTTGTCGAGCATCACGAGCGTGTCGGGCGCAATGTTGGTTTCGCGCCACGAAAGCGTCAGGAATTCGTTGTCCACGCGTTTCTTGAAGTCTTCGACGCGCTGCACGTGGTAACGCTTCACGGCCGGCACGGTGTCGGGGCGCATCAGCGTGAATTTGAACAGCGGCAGCAGGCGCATCTCTTCGCGTCCGCCGTTGTGGCCCGTCACGCGGTCGAAACTGCCGCCTGAGAATTTGCTGTCGAATGACAGCAGGCGGTCGAAGCGCTGCGTCGTATCGGCGAATATCGAATAGGTGCTGTCGCTCAGGCGCGAGCGGTATTCCGCGATTTTCTTCTGCGCCGTGTCGCGGTCCTTCTTGGCGCCCTGCGGGTCGCGCAGCAGCTCGCGCAGGCGGCCGCGGTAGATATAGGCGTTGGCGAAGTCGGGATAGAGCTTGATGGCCGAGGTGTAGTCCTCTGCGGCTTTTTCGATCTCGCCCAGCTGGGCGTATACGCCCGCGCGGTTGTAGTATACCAGCACGTTGTTGGGCGAATAGAGCGCCACTTTGTCGTAATCCTCCAGCGCGCGGTTGTAGTCGCCGATCTGCGTGCGCAGCATGGCGCGGTTGAAGTAGGTCAGCGAGTTGGTCGAATCGAGCTGGATCACCTTGTCGAAGTCCGACAAGGCCAGCATCGGGCGGTTGGTGTTCGAGTAGACCAGCGCCCGGTTGAAGTATGACAGCAGGTAGGTCGAGTCGCACTCGATCGCCTTGTTGAAGTCGGCTTCGGCTTCGGGATAACGCTTCTGCTCCATGTAGAGACCGCCCCGGCGGTTGTAACCGTTGGGGTTCTCGCGGTTGGTGCGGATGGCGGTGTTGAAATTGTCGTAGGCGCGGACCGTGTCCTTGAGATGCAGGTAACTCAGGCCGCGGCAGATAAAGGCGTCGGCGACCTTGTTCTCCTGACGGATGAACTTGTCGAAATCGTCGATGGCCTCGGTGAACTGCTGGTTCAAAAGACGCGTGACGCCGCGGCTGTAATAAGGTCCCGGCAGGTCGGGACGCAGCTCGATGGCTTCGCGGAAGTCCTGCAGCGCGTCGTCGTAGTTGCCCAGCCGCGAGCGGGTGATGGCGCGGTAGGTGTAGGCCTGCGTGTAGACCGGATTCATGCGGATCGCGGTCGAGAAATCGGCTTCGGCGCCCAGCAGGTCGTTGAGGTTGTATTTGGCGATGCCGCGCAGGAAATAGCCTTCGAAAGCGTTTTCGTCGAAACGCAGCAGGGTGTTGAGCGTGCGGATGGCCTCTTGGTAATCGTTGTTCATCATGCACGAACGTCCGACCCAGAAAAAATATTCCCGGTTGTATTGTGCATACGATTTCGTCCCGCACATCAGCGCGGCGGCAAGGGCGATTCCCAAGATATATTTACGCATTTTCCGACTCACTTGTCCCTCTAACGTTCTTTTCGGGCTGTTTATTATTCCGGTTTATTCCAATTCATATCCGAAACGGCGCAGCTGGCGCTCGTTGTTGCGCCAGTCGTCGCTCACCTTGACGAAAAGCTGCAGGAAAACCTTCTTGCCGAGGAACTCCTCCATGTCCTCGCGTGCGGTCTGTCCCACACGCTTGAGCTTTTCGCCCTTGTGGCCGATCAGGATGCCTTTCTGTGAGTCGCGGGCGACGTAGATCGTCGCGGCGATGCGGTCGATCGTCGGTTCCTCCCTGTAGCTGTCGATTTCGATTTCGCAGCAGTAGGGGATCTCCTTGTCGTAGAATTTGAGGATCTTTTCGCGGATGATTTCCGATGCGAAGAAACGCAGCGTCTTGTCCGTCAGCGTCTCTTTCGGGTAGAACGCCGGACCTTCGGGCAGCAGGGCGAGGATGGTTTTGAACAACCCCTCGATATTGAAGTTTTCCTTGGCCGATGCAGGTACGATCTGCGCTTCGGGCAACTCCTGCCGCCACTTGTCCACCAGCGCGTCGAGCGCTTCGGGCGTCGAGAGGTCGATCTTGTTGATCACCACGACGGTCGGAATGCCGCTTTCCCGGATGCGGCCGATGATTTCGGCCGAACGGTCGCCCTGCTCCACGGTGTCGGTGACGTAGAGGATGACGTCGGCGTCGGTCACGGCGCCGGTCACGAATTTCATCATCGACTCCTGCAGTTTGTAACTGGGTTTGAGGATGCCCGGCGTGTCGGAGTAGACGATCTGGAAATCTTCGCCGGAGACGATGCCCATGATGCGGTGGCGCGTGGTCTGCGCCTTGGAGGTGATGATCGACAGTTTTTCGCCGACCAGAGCGTTCATCAGTGTCGATTTTCCGACATTGGGATTTCCGATGATATTTACAAAGCCCGATTTGTGCATTTTCTTTCTGGGATATGATCCGGACAAAGGTAACGATAAAATGCACCCCCTCCAAACACGGGAACGATTAATTTACCCGGCATTTTTCCCGATTGGACCCGTCCTGCCGCATTTCCCGATTTTTTCGTTTATATTTGCCGTAACGTGAAATCCCGATGCAACCGCCTATGAAAACCTCGAAAACTCTCTTTTTCCTGCTCGGCGCCCTGCTGGCGGCCCTGCTGACGTGGTGGCTGGCCGGCGGCAAACAGGCCGCCGCCGGCACCTCCGCCGTTGGAATGCCAGCTGCGGGAATCTCTGCCGCCGGACTGCCGGCCGCGGGGGAGCGGAGCGCCCTCGACGTGATTGCGACGCGCACGAGCGTCCGCGCCTACCGGGACTGTCCGGTAGGGGCCGATACGGTCGAACTGCTGCTGCGTGCGGCGATGGCCGCGCCTTCGGCCATGAACCGCCAGCCGTGGGTCTTCGTGGTCGTGGACGACAAGGCGTTGCTCCAAAAATTCGCCGACTCCCTGCAATACGCCAAGATGGCGGCATCGGCGCCGCTGGCGGTCGTCGTCTGCGCGGACCTCACCCGCAATCCGGGCGCTTCCGGCGACTGGTGGGTGATGGACGCTTCGGCCGCTTCCGAGAACCTGCTTCTCGCGGCCCACGCCGTAGGGCTGGGGGCGGTATGGACAGGCGTATATCCCCGCAGCGAGCGGGTGAAGGCCGTCCGCACTATTCTGGGACTTCCGGAATCCGTCGTGCCGCTGAATGTGATTCCGATCGGGTATCCGGCCCAGACCCCAGAGCCTAAACAGAAATGGAATCCCGGCAATATCCGGCGTAACGGCTGGACGCGGTAGTCCGGGACTCGAAACCGAAAATCCCTGCGCCGGTTCATCGGGCAGGGATTTTCTGATTTTGTTTCGGAAACTTCGGATTTTCCGGGACGGCGGGACGGCTTGTCGTCCGAATTACCGCCGCATGCCGGGCATCTTCGGCATCTTCATACCGCCTCCGGCCACGGCCTTCATCATCTTGCGGGTGTCCTCGAACTGCTTCATCAGACGGTTCACGTCGGCCATCGTCGTGCCGCTGCCTTTGGCGATGCGTTCGCGGCGGCGGGCATTGATGATTTCGGGGCGTTCGCGCTCGGCGGGGGTCATCGACGAGATGATCGCCTCGGTCTGCTTGAAGACGTCGTCCGGAATGTCCACGTTCTTGAGCATCTTGCCCATGCCGGGAAGCATCGACGCAAGGTCCTTCAGGTTGCCCATCTTCTTGATCTGCTGTATCTGGCCGATGAAGTCGTTGAAATTGAACTGGTTCTTGACCAGCTTCTTTTTCAGCTTGCGGGCCTCCTCCTCGTCGAACTGCTCCTGCGCGCGCTCCACGAGCGACACCACGTCGCCCATGCCCAGAATACGGTCGGCCATACGTTCGGGGTGGAAGACCTGCAGGGCGTCCATCTTCTCGCCGCTCGAAATGAATTTCAGCGGTTTGTTCACGACCGAACGGATCGAGATCGCGGCGCCGCCGCGGGTGTCGCCGTCGAGCTTGGTGAGCACCACGCCGTCGAAGTCGAGCCGGTCGTTGAACTCCCGTGCCGTGTTCACGGCGTCCTGACCCGTCATGGCGTCCACGACGAAGAGCGTTTCCGAGGGTTTCACGGCGGTTTTGATGGCCGTGATCTCCTGCATCATGGCCTCGTCTACGGCCAGACGTCCGGCGGTATCGACGATCACGACGTTGAACGCGTGCTGGCGTGCGTATTTTATGGCGTTTTCGGCGATCTGCACCGGGTCTTTGCTGCCCTCTTCGGTATATACCTCGACGCCGATCTGCCCTCCGAGCACCTTCAGCTGGTCGATGGCTGCCGGACGGTAAACGTCGCCGGCGACCAGCAGCACCTGCCGGCCTTTCTTGCTCTTGATGAACAAAGCCAGCTTGCCTGAGAAAGTGGTTTTACCCGAACCCTGAAGACCCGCGATCAGAATCACGGCGGGATTGCCCTCCAGCCGGATGTCCGTCGCCGTGCCGCCCATCAACAGGGCCAGCTCGTCGCGTACGATCTTGGTCATCATCTGTCCGGGCTTCACCGCCTTCAATACGTCCTGCCCCAGCGCCTTCTGCTTCACCTCGTCGGTGAACGACTTGGCTACCTTGTAGTTGACGTCGGCGTCGATCAGCGCACGTCGAATCTCCTTGAGGGTTTCGGCGATGTTGATCTCCGTGATGCGGCCCTCGCCTTTGAGGATTTTGAACGACCGTTCGAGTTTATCCGTTAAATTTTCAAACATAGGTCTGCGAAATTTTGCCCACAAAGATAACGAATAATTCACAAAGAGCAAGGGCCGCGGCAATTTTCGGCGCCGCTGCCGCCGCCGACCGCACTTTTCGGCGTAAATGTTTGGCAGTCCGGCCTATTGTGCCACCTTTGTGACCGAAGCAAACTGTGCATTATGAAAAAAACAGCTTTTGCGGTACTCCTCGCGCTTCTGTGTTGCGTCAGCGGGGCGGCCCAGACTCCCGACGAATGGCAGCCCCCGAAGGGCCTGCCCTACGGCAACGAAATCGGCATCCGCTACGGCGCCCAGATCCAGCTCGGCAACGGCGGCCGGCTTTCGCCCGACCGGCTTTCGCCCGACCTGCAGGCGTTCAGCATCGACTATGCCCGCTACAACTACTACAACATCGGCTTCCGCACGGGTCTGAACGTCTTTCTGGACTCCGACGTCTTCGACTACTATTCCATCCCGATGCAGTTTACATGGCGGACGGGACGTATGGTGTCGGCATGGCGCAGAAGCAGGGACGAAGGCTATCCGAACAACGACCCTTATGGCAACGATTATTACGGGGAGAGCGAACCCGACTGGGGCAGTGCGTTCCTCACCACGCTGTTCTCGATTCTCCCCTCGGCGTTCGAAGTGCATACGGGTTTCACACCGGGCATGATGTTCGGGCCGCTGAGCCTTCCGCCCTATGACGGGGGATTTCTCGTCAGACACCGCTTCAGCTGTACTTTCGATGTCGGCGCGCGGCTGATTATTCCCATCTGGCGGTTCAATCTCTACGGAGATTTCACCTACCATTGTTATATTACGGATAATTTCGGATTCCGATACGGAGACTTCCGTCCGACCCGCTCCTATATGGGCGTCGGCGTCGGCCTGTCGTTCAACTTCTGACCGGATTGCCGGGTCGCCGCAATCCGGTTGCCCAGCCGTCGCAGCCCGGTTGCCCCAGCCAGTCGCTTACCGCAGCAGTCCGGCTTCGTACCACTAAAAATACAAGTCCCCCTTTTCAAAGGGGAATTTCGGGGGATTGTCAGTATGAAGGCCGCTTTGCGGCCGGACAGATCGTAATTTATCCGGAAGGGTTACCTGAGCAGTCCGGCTTCGTAATAAATTACGATCTGTTCGATCATCCGGTCTTCGTTCTGCTTGTCGTATTCCGACTTGAGGTTCTGTCCGAAGATGCGCGACACGCCCTGCCAGAATCCCGCCACGAAGCCGCCCCGGAACTCCTTCAGCACCTCGTAGGCGGTGTATTCCGTTTCGCGGTCGATCAGTTTCAGCAACACTTTGCCCTGCGTGCGGGTCATGTGCTTCAGCACCGGCGTATACTCCTCCTTGATTTGGTTGTAAACCTGTCTGATATAGGCTTTCTGCGCCTTCTTCGTCGGCAGGCGGCACAACTCCTCCTCCATGGCCGCCATCTTGGCTTTGGCGATCCGGGCGATGGGGTAGACCTTCTTCACGGCATCGACCAGCTTGCGGTAGCGGCGCAGGTCCACCGGGCGGCTAAATACGTAAACCGGAAGAATGTGCACCAGCGGCACGGAGTCGCCCTTTTCCACGCACCACTCCTGATGCCAGAAGCCGCGGCCTCCCTGCGCCTGCGCTCCGGGGAGTGCGGCGGCCAGCGTTATCAGAAGCAGAAGCCACTTTTTCATGTCCGTAAAAAATTGTTACCTTTGCGAAGGTAATTATTTATCGGTTAAACGTCATACGCCAGAACGATATTATGCTCGAAAAAGGATTGTCGGCCCAGAGCCGCACTACGGTAACGAACGAAAATACGGCCGCCGCGATGGGATCGGGCGACCTGCCCGTATTCGCCACGCCTTCGATGGTGGCGCTGATGGAAAACGCCGCCATGACAGCCGCGGCGGCCGCATTGCCTGCCGGCTCGACGACCGTGGGCGCGGAGATGAACGTCACCCATATCAAACCTTCGGGGCTGGGCGCCGAAATCACCGCGACGGCCGTGCTGACCGAAGTCGAGGGACGCAAGCTGACTTTCAACGTCGGCGCGCGCGACGCCGGGGGGATGATCGGCGAGGGCGTGCATATCCGCTATGTCGTGGACTGCGAGAAGTTCATGGCCAAACTGGGCTGACCGTGGACCGACCAAGTGCCGAACCTCGGCGCCGCAGCCGCTTCCGTCTGTGGTGCGGACGTCTCTGGTACACCTGCCTGCGTTACGGGTTGTGGTACTTCGGCGGCCTGCGTTTCGCCCGTAAATCCGGCTCTCCGAGCTGCGACTATTCGCACTTCCGGCACCGGACGCCCTTGCTGCGCAGGCTGAAGGACGTCGACATGCAGTACCAATACAACAAGATCACCAATCTCCGGCTGGCCGCGGCGCGTCTCGACGGCGTGGTGCTGCGTCCGGGCGAGACGTTCAGCTATTGGCGGCTGATCGGACGTCCCTCCCGCCGCAAGGGCTATCTCGACGGCATCGTTCTTTTCTGCGGCACGTTCCGCCCCGGAGTCGGCGGCGGACTCTGCCAGATGTCCAACCTGATCTTCTGGATGACGCTCCATACGCCGCTGACCGTTGTCGAGCGTTACCGCCATTCGTACGACGTATTTCCCGACTGCGGCCGCACCCAGCCTTTCGGAAGCGGCGCGACCTGCGTTTATCCCTACCGCGACCTGATGATCCGCAACGATACGCAGACGACTTTCCGCCTGCATGTCACCGTAGGCGGCGAGTTCCTCGAAGGGGAGTGGCGCGCCGACCGGCGGCCGGAATACTCTTACCGCGTGGTCGAACGGGATCACTGCATGCAGAGCGAATACTGGGGCGGATACAGCCGCCACAACAAGCTCTACCGCGAGGTGTACGACGCCGAAGGCCGCTGCGTCGATGTGCAGTACGTCACCCGCAACGACGCGCTGATGATGTATTCGCCGTTTCTTGCGGAGAACGCTCAGCCCGGAAAACGGCCGGCCGACAATCAGCGGCCCGGCTATGAATAACCGCCTGTAAATGAAAAGGGCGCAGGGGAAAATCCTCCGCGCCCTTTTTCACATCGCTCCTCTCCGGTCATAGCCCGATCAGCAGGTGTTCGAGCAGGATGACCAGAATGCCCGACAGATAGCCGACGAACGCCAGCAGCGTGATTTTCTTGAAGTACCACGCGAAGTTGATCTTTTCCAGCCCCATCGCCACGACGCCCGCCGCCGAACCGATAATCAGCAGACTGCCGCCCACGCCTGCGCAGTAGGTCAGCAGGTGCCAGAACAGTCCGTCCTGCACGAACGACTGCATGTAGGCCGGATCGGCGCTGGCCGCAACCGCCGCCGCGTCCATGACCGGATACATGCCCATACATGCGGCCACCAGCGGTACGTTGTCGATGACCGACGAAAGCACGCCGATGACGCCCGCGATCGTGAAGACCTCGTGCACCTGCTTGTCGAGCCAGTTGGCCACGTCGGTCAGCACGCCCGCGCTCTGCAGTGCGGCCACCGACATCAGGATGCCGAGGAAGAAGAGAATCGTCGGCATGTCGATATGCTTGAGCACTTTCGAAACGCGGCATTTGATCGACTCCTCGATGCCGCGTTTGCGGTCGTAGATGATCTCCGTCAGCACCCACATCACGCCCAGCGAAACCATCATGCCCATGTAGGGCGGCAGGTGGGTGATGCTCTTGAATACGGGTACGAACAGCAGGCTGAGGACGCCCGTGACGAGGATGAACTTGCTCAGCCGCGGACCCACGCCCTTGGGCAGCTCCGCTTCGAACGCGCTTTCGTCCACGGGGGCCGCGTCTTCGTTGCCCACGTAGCGCATCGCGATCGCCGTCGGGATGATTACCGATACGATGCACGGCACGAAGAGCGTTCCCATCAGGGCCGCCGCAGTGACGTTGCCGCGCATCCAGAGCATGATCGTCGTCACGTCGCCGATGGGCGACCATGCGCCGCCGCTGTTGGCCGCGATGACGATCAGGCTGGCGAAAATCCAGCGCTCCTTCTGATCCGCAATGATTCGCCGCAGCAGCATTACCATGATGATCGTCGTGGTCATGTTGTCCAGCGCCGCCGACATGAAAAACGTGATGATGGCCAGCAGCCACATCAGCTTGTGCTTGTTGCGGGTGGTAATGTGGTCGGTGATGACGTTGAAGCCGCCGTGCGTGTCGATCAGATCGACGATGGTCATGGCTCCGATCAGGAAAACCAAGATTTCGCACGTGTCGCCCAGATGGTCTACCATCTCGTGGCTGATGTTGCTGTCGTGTCCCCACAGGCTGAAAACCGTCCATATCGCGCCGCACATAAGCAGTGCGATGGCCGATTTGTCCACTTTTACCTTATGCTCCAGCGCGATGAACGTGTAACCCACCACGAAGAGCAGAATCATTGTCAGAATCATGCTTTATGTGTTAAAAATCATATTCTCCGGCGCGGAAGACCTTGATCTCCCCGGTCGGCTGCCGGTTCATCAGCACCTGCGCCGCAATAAGCGAGCCGCTGTCCGTCCGGTAGCAGATGACCTGAGCCGCGGGCTGGTAGCTGCGGGGCAGATTCTGCAGTACCGCAAAGTTGCCGCATTCGATCGCCGACTGCACTTTGGGCAGATCGTGCGCCTCGAAGGAGTATTCCGAGCGGTAGAGCCGCTCGCGGCTCCGCTTCTCGACCGGGGCCGACGAATCGCCGAACAGCCGGTAGCAGATCATCACGATGCCCGTGCAAAGGATGCAGGAGCTGATCAAAAGGTTCCACTGTGACAGCATGTCGTTCTCGGTAAAGAGACTGGCATGGGAGTTGGCCCACAGCAGGGTGATGCTGCCTGCCGTCAGCACGATGCCTAATGACGGGTTGTAACGGCGGCATGCAATTTCGGGCGATGCGGAATAAATCGCATCATCGATCATATTTTTCATTGATGAGTTTTCGTTTGGTGAAAGATTCGTGAAAGTATTGTCCGCATGTAGGAGCGTGCGGTTCGAACGTGAATCCTCCGCTAAATGATGATCCTCCTCAAATAATAAATATACCGATCGGCCCTGCGTATGCTGGGCGGGCGTACGCCGCATTTTCCGACGGCCGGTGCGGCCGGATGCGGATTGCCGGCGCAGGCGTACCCGCGGGTCGCCGCCACGATGAAATTCCCTGCGTGGCGGACGCTTCGGCCGGCGCCCTGTTCCGCTCCCGAAAGCTGGGTGCAGCCCGTGCAGGCGGTAGCCAGCAGGGGCGCGTTGTCTGTCTCGAAACGTTCGCTGTCGGCCTGCGAGAGAACGGCGGCGGTGATTTCGGCCCGGAGCGTACGGGACCGACTCTCCCCGGCGGCGTTTACCGTCGCCGCCGCCCAGCACAAAGCCAATATCATCAACCACTGTTTCATCCTTGCAAAAGTAATAAAATTATACCGAGTATGCTCCTTGATTTGCAGCATTTTTCGCTTCCGGAATTGTATTTTGGGAAAATTTGCTTATCTTTGTGCCGCTTTCGAGCAACGGATTGAGCTGTGGTGTAATGGTAACACAGCAGATTTTGGTTCTGTCGTTCCAGGTTCGAGTCCTGGCAGCTCAACTCACACAAAGGGAGACTTTCGAGGTCTCCCTTTTGTGTTATCGCGCTGTCCATCAGCTGCCGACGCCAGTCCGGCACGGCTTCTGCCGGAGTGTTCCGGTATCATTTCCCGGACTTCTCCGGCTGCGGATTTTCATCGTCCGTCCCGCCGCACTGCGTCGCATTGTCGAGCATGCCGGTCAACAGTTCCATCGTTTCGATATTTTCCGCCTCTGCGGTGTCGGTCTTGTCGGTTTTCAGTGTGTCCATGATCGAATGATTTAGGTTTATCGGATTTTCTTGCGCGTTATGGCGGCGGCGATCCACAACAGCGCGACGGCGCCGATGACCGAAGTCGCCAGACTGCCGAGCGAACCTAGCGGTGCAGGTCCTACGGGCGAGAAGAGCCAGCCTCCCAGCACGCCGCCGACGAGTCCTACGATAAGGTTGATGATGAGTCCTGAGCCGTCGCCCTTGACGATGAGGTTGGCGATCCATCCGGACGCCAGACCTAGCAGGAGGTACCAGACAAAATACATAGATTTCCAGTTTTGATCTTATGTACCTGCCGCGTGCAAAATTCGTTCCCGATGTTGCACCGGGGCGCTAAAGCGCCTGTTTCAGCGCTTTTGCCAACTGGTCGGGGCACGACGTGCCCTTGCCGCGGCAGTCGATGCCTTCGAGCCGCGCGACGGCATCTGCGGCCTTCATGCCGCGTACGAGCGCGGCGACGCCCTGTGTGTTTCCGGAACAGCCGCCCGTGAAGGTTACGTTGCGGATAACGCCCTCTTCCAGTTCGATGTCGATTTGCCGGGAACAGGTCCCGACGGTGGGATAGGATATGTGCTGGGTCATGGTGTCTGATATGAAAATTCGACCGCAAATATAGCAATAAACGGCGAAACGGGAAATCTTTTCTGAATGTAGGGGAGGTGCTTTCGCGGCCGCGGCTGTTGCGGGAATGCCCCGGCCGGGGTTTGCCGTGTCTCTTTGTGTGAAGGGCCTAAAAAACATTGCCGAAAAGGGGGTAATCTGTAAGAGGCGCTTAAAAGATTCCCCCCCCCTCGACAATGTTATTGGGATCGTGCCCGGATTGCTCCGGTTACAAGTGCAAATATAGGGATAAATTCCTAACCGACAAACAAAAAAGCTGCAAATTTTGCAGCTTTTCCTGTTTTCGCGTATCCTGTTTTACTGACGCTGGAGGTCGCTGTTGTCGGCTACGACCATGTTCTTGTCGATGCGCAGCGTTACGTTGCCGTCCACTTCGATCAGCAGGGTGGTCTCCTTGATCTCCTTTACCGTGCCGTAGATACCGCCGGCGGTGATGACCTTGTCGCCCTTTTTCAGCCCGTCGCGGAAAGCCTGCATCTGCTTGCGGCGCTTGGCTTCGGGACGCCACATGAATAGCCATAAAACCAGCACCATGAGGCCGATCATAATGATGAAACTGTACTGCTGCATGAAACCCGGCTGGGGTTCTACGGGCGGCACCTGAAGAAAATTGATCATACGTCGTTATGTTTTAGTGTTTAATTTCTGTAACGGGACAAATATACGAAATATTGTCGAATACGCAACTATTTATTCCACTTCGGCTTCGATAAACAGCCGGAGGGGACTGCGCGCCCCGGCGAACGAGACGTCGAGCGTCTTGAGCTGCCAGCCCCACTCGCCCCTTGCGTCGAAAGTGAGCGTTACCTGCTGCGCATCGCCGGCGTTAATCGGCTGATTGTCATATCCGAGCGTCGTGCATCCGCAGCTGCGGCCGTATTTGGCGATGACGACCGGTCCGCTCGTCTCGTTGGCCAGCCACAGACGCAGCTGGGCGATTTCGCCCGAATGCAGGCGTCCGAAACGCACGGTGTCCGTACCTCCCGTGTCGAGAATCTTGTCCGTGAGGGTGATAATCCGGCCTTTGCGTTCGGTCTTCACCTGCCGGGCGCCGCATGCCGCGAGCGACGCGGCCAGAAGCAGCAACAGACAGACACGCAGCATCGGACCTCAGATCAGGCCGCGGCCCGCTTTCTTGATGCGGCCTTCGGCGGTGAGCGAATCGACGATCTTGTCCAGCACGCCGTTGATGAAAGTGCTGCTGCCGGGTGTCGAGTAGTATTTCGAAATCTCGATGTACTCGTCGAGCGTCACCTTGACCGGAATCGACGGGAACGAGGTCAGTTCGGCCATCGCCGTGCCGATGATGAGGTTGTCCATGAAGACGATGCGCTCCACGTCCCAGTTGGAGGTGAATTTCTCGATATAATCCTGATAGGAGTCGTAATTGACGAGCGATTTTTCGAACAGCGTCCGGACGAACTGCGGGTCCTCGTCGCTCTTGAATTTCGCGGGAACCTTCAGCTCCGTGTGCGTCGGGCGCAGGTTCGAGAGCGAACGCAGGATCATCATCACGATATAGGGCAGGTCGTCGCTCCAGAGGATCGACATCTCCTCCAGCACGTTGTCCAGCGGTTCGCAGCTCTGAAGCTCCTTGAAGAAGTCTTCGAGCAGTTTGCGGTCGTCGGCGAACGAACGCTCCGGACGCGCCATGTAATCCTTGAAGTAGTCGCTTTCGGTCAGCTGGGTGTAGAGCGTGCGTATCAACTCCGGATACCGCGTCCAGTTCAGCTTGCGGGCCGCCGCATAGTCGTTCACCGCGTCGCTGTTGGCGATTACGCGGATGATCTGGTTGTCGACGAATTTGGTGTTGGGGTTGAGGTCTTCGTGTGTCGGCAGTTTTTTCTGCTTGGCCAGCTCCTGACGCTGTTCGGCGTAACGGGCGATTTCCACGGGCAGGATCAGTATCTGGAAGTAGAGGTCGTAGGCCTTGTCGACGGACGTCATCAGCGTTTTCTCGGACGCAATCATGTTGTCTGCACCCGATTTGAGGTGCGCGAACAGCGCTTTGACGACCTTAATACGAAGTAATCTTCTGCTCAACATATCTTTTAGAACGGTTTTAACGGCCGCAAAGATAGAAAAATTTTTCCGTAAAGAAAGAATTATTGCCTATCTTTGCGGTCGTATGGAGCAATTGGAAGAAAAAGAGATCATACCGTACGACGTCATCGTCGTCGGTGCGGGGGCTGCGGGCATGATGGCCGCAGGAACCGCCGCGCGCAACGGAAAACGTGTGCTGCTCATCGAGAAGATGGAGAAATCGGGCCGTAAGGTCCGCATCACGGGCAAGGGCCGCTGCAACGTCACCAACGCCCGCCCTGCCGAGGAGTTCGCCTCGCAGGTGCGGACCAATGCGGAGTTTTTCGCGCCGGCCTTCGCCGAGTTCAACAACCGCGCCGCCATCCGCTTCTTCGAGAGGGCGGGCGTGAAGCTCGAAATCGAGCGCGGCGAACGGGTCTTTCCCAAAAGCGGCAAGGCATGGGACATCGCTACGGCCCTGTTGGAATATTGCTTCGAGAACGGCGTCAAAATCATATACAATACGCGCGTCACCGGGATTATGACCTTGGGCAGCAAGGTCTTCGGCGTCCGCTATATCAACAAGCGCGGTTTCGAACGCAAGGAGGAGTGCCCGAACGTCATCGTCGCTACGGGAGGGCTTTCCTATCCCGCGACGGGTTCCACGGGCGACGGATACGCCTTCGCATCCGACTTGGGACACTCCGTAGAGCCGGTGCGCCCTTCGCTGACGCCGCTCGTCTCGTCGCATCCGCAGATCAAATACCTCGACGGCCTTCTGCTGCGCAACGTCCGGGCGACGCTTTGGATCGACGACCAGCCCGTGCGCGAGGAGTTCGGCGAACTGGGATTCTCGCAGCGCGGCATCGAGGGCGCCGTGGCGCTGCGGATGAGCCGCGACGCGGTGGATGCGCTGATCGACCAGCGGCGCGTGAAACTGGTCGTGGACCTCAAACCCGCGCTTACCGAAGAGGTGTTGCGCGAGCGGATCGCGCGCGAGATCGCCGATATGGAGCCGACCGAGTTTTTCACCGAACTGCTGCGTAAGCTGGTTCCGAAGCCGCTCGTCTTGACTCTTGTGCATGAAATGGATGTCAACGGCAAGAATTACGTCAGCAAAATCACCGAAGAGCAGATCGGCCGCCTGATAAAGACGCTCAAGGGATTCACCTTCCCGCTTACGGATTATGCGCCGTTCGAATATGCCGTCGTGACGGCCGGCGGCGTCTGCTGCGACGAGGTGAACCCCTATACGATGGAGTCGCTGAAGGTCCGGGGACTTTACTTTGCGGGCGAGGTGCTGGACCTCGACGCCAATACGGGCGGATACAACCTGCAGATCGCCTTTTCGACGGGCCGTCTGGCGGGCATGCTGAAAAAGTAGGGGAGATGAGGATCGGCGGCCGCACTATCGGACTGGGTTTTTACGGACGGATCGCAGAACTGCACAACCGGCTGGTCCGCGCCCGTTATTTTCGGGGGCACGGAGTCCATTCGCCCTTCGTATATAATATTGTACGGGAGGTCTTCATGCGCGGCGAGCTGCTGCCGGGCGACCGGCGGCTGTACCGGGCGTTGCGCGGTACCGGAGTTCCCGAACGCCGGGCGATACAGTTGCAAAACGTGGCGATTCATTGCGGTTACGGTACGTTTGGCCTGAATCGTGCGGATGCCGAATTCTGTATCCTGACGCGGGACCTGCCCCGTGCGGAGACGCTGGCGTTGGTCGCCGCCGCGGGCGAAGCGGGGCATACCGTCGCCCTGATGTCGCCCTGCGAGGGACAGGATCGCCAGATGTTGTGCCGTCAGATCGTGGCGGCGCATCGTTCGACGACGGTGGACAATAGGGGATACCTGCTGATTTTCAACAATAATTTGCCGAAACAACATTTCCGGATATGAAAATATACACCAAAACGGGCGACAAGGGGACCACGTCTCTGGTCGGCGGCGAGCGGGTTTTCAAGACCGACGAACGGGTCGAAGCGTACGGCTCGGTAGATGAATTGGCGGCTTTTACGGCGTTGTTGTGCGACAATATGCGCTCCGATGCCGCACTGACGCCGTATGTGGACGACCTGAACCGCATCCTTTCGCGGCTGATGACCGTCGAAGCCCTGCTGGCCCGCGGGAAATCGGGCTGCGAGAAGGTCGCTCCGCTGGCGCCCGAAGCCGTCACGTGGCTCGAAGGGCGGATCGACGCCTTGCAGGCTGCCGTACCGCCGATCGACAAGTTTACGATTCCCGGCGGCAACGCCGTCGTTTCGATGTGCCATGTCTGCCGCACGGTTTGCCGCCGTGCCGAACGCGCCGCACTGCGCGCCGACGAGAAATACGGCACGGACGCCGAGGCGCTGATGTTCCTGAACCGGCTGTCGGATTACTTCTATGCGCTCGGACGCATGCTTACGGCGCATTACGAGGTCGATGAAACCTTGTGGATTCCGTAATCTGTTGAGTGCAAGCGTGTTTATCCTGCACCGGCGATGTTTTGTTGTTTTTTCTTTGTTTTTCTCGTTTTTTTTATACTTTTGCAAATCAGTGATGGCGGAACAGTCCCGTTTTCGGTTTGGCTAATCCGCTGATATTTGGGAACTTAAAAACATTGAAATTATGTACTGGACACTTGAATTGGCATCGAAACTCGAAGATGCCCCTTGGCCTGCCACGAAAGACGAACTGATCGACTATGCAGTACGTTCGGGTGCACCTCTTGAAGTGCTTGAAAATCTGCAAGAAATAGAAGACGAAGGCGAGATATACGAATCTATCGAAGACATCTGGCCCGATTACCCCTCGAAAGACGATTTCTTCTTTAATGAAGAGGAGTACTGAAAAGAATTTTGGGCTGAAATGGCTCAAAATGACATAGTTAAATTACTCGACGGCACGATTCATAATCGTGCCGTTAGTATTTAAGGGACATTTCCGGTTAAATAAAATTGACAAAAAATTGACAATTTTTGGATTCATCTTTGTGATGGTAAAAAATCGGAAATTATGGGTAGACTTAAATCAGAATGTCCCTCTGGCAACTTTATTGTGCGCACCAAGCCGAACGCAAAAGGGGAAGTTGCATCCCGTTTCATCCTAATTTTTAAGCATACTCTTGTTGCTATGGAGTAATACTTATTTCTGAGACGTAAGAACGACGGCCAAATGTCCGCCCGGTCGGGGATCGTCTGCTATGACGCGCATTTGCTCGGCTGTAGACGAATAAAACGGCCGCTCCGAAAGAAGCGGCCGTTCTGTTTGCTGTCCGATCCCGTTTACTGAACGATCGAGATCGTGGGGTTGATATTGTTTTGTACGGATATGCGGTGCGTACCGCCGTTGGGAGCGGCTAAGGCTCCCTTTCCGCTGGCCTGCCAGTTGGCCATGCAACGGAGCCGGATCAGAATATCCCCGTTATTGATGGCATGCTCGAACGTCATGTTGCGGTCGATCAGGCAATGGTCCGTATTCATCATTTCATAATTGTAAGAGAATGTCTGCGCCTGATCGCCCTCTCCGACGGTCGTCGTCTGCAAGGGCGCTCCGGGCTTCCATTCGCCGCCGTCGTAGTACTCCAGCATCCAGTATTTCATACCGGTTCCGGATGCGCGTGCGTGGAACTTGGCGTTGATGACCGTTCCGGCCTTTATGGTCATTTCCGGAATGGTGAACAGCCACCAGTCGCCCGGCCATCTGCCCGTGATATAAGGCTCGCCGGCCGTATTGGCGCGGGCTATCTTGTTGTTTACGTCGAGTGCCGGATCGCAGTTGCTGATATAGCTGATATAGCCCTTTCCGGTTGCCGACGGCATTTTGTTGTCCACGACGAACTCATCGACGTTGACGCCCTTTGTAAATACCCATTGCGCCGGCAGATTCGAAGGAATTTCCCGTACGATCGTCTTCTCGTAGACGCCGCCGAACGGATCCGTTACGACGACCTTGATCGTCGAGCCGGGAACCTGCGCTATGGCGGAGAACATATGGGCATTGTAGCCCGTGAGGTAGGTGCTGTTGGGCGATCCGGGGGCGTGGGCCGGTTCCAGTACGTCTTTCTGCCATGTGTAGTGCGTCGGGTCCTTGCGGTATACGCGGGTCGCTGTGAGCGGCTGTCCGTTTTCGGTCACGGATACCGTCCAGTCTTCGTCCCAGTTCCAGACATTGACCAGCACTTCGTTGGCCTTGGCGCCCACGGCGCTCTTGTAGTCGCTCTTCACGAAATTCATGTCGTATACGGCGAACTGCTCGTTGCGGGCCACCTCGATCCCCTTATAGTACCACTGCACGGCCGTTCCGTTGAATTTGAATACGCCGTATCCCGTCGGGGAGCCGTCCTTGCACAAGTCGTAGTCGGCGCCTCCGTTGGCGCTTTTCACGTTGAACCACCACGTGCCGCATACGGCTGCGACGTTATGTTCGCGTACGCCTTCGGCGATCTTCGCGTGGTGATTGGTGTGCGTATGTCCGGTGAGGAATTCCACCTGATAACCCTGCAGCAGACCGAGCAGGTCGTTTCCGCCCGAAAGCGTTACGATCGGGTTCAGACCGGCCGAGGTCATCGGGGCATGCATGGCGACCACGATCTTCTTGGACTTGTCCACGTATTTCAGGTCTTCGGCCACCCATGCCATCTGCCATTTCTGCGGGTCGGAGTCGCCGAGCAGACCGATCCGCTCGATGCGGCTGCCGCCGTTGTAATTGTCGTACTGGTCGTTGTCCAGAACGATGTAGTGTACGTCGCCGATGTTGAACGAATAGTAGGTGGGAGCTATGTGCTGCTTGAAAGGCAGCTCGGTGAAATAGTCTCCGACCACTTTCGGATCGTTGTCGTGGTTGCCGATCACGTTGAAAACCGGGCAGGGGAAGTTCTTCATCAACTCCTTGTAGTTCGGCAGCTGGTAGCGTACCTCCACCATGTTCTCAGGACCCTGATTCATGGTTTTGTACCAGAACGCATCCCACGTGATGTCGCCCAGACAGAGCGCATACACGTTCGCATACTGCGCCATTTCGGCCGTGATGTCGGGCATGAACTTGTTCTTGTACTGGTCGATGTCGGCATATTTGCCGGCCGTGTTCGGGGTCTTGCTCGCCAGATGAAGGTCGGTGAATACCATCATCACATGGTTCGTGTTTCCACCGGGGATCTCCGTAAGCGCGAAATCGTGCTGCTCGTTGTCTTCGTTGAGCAGCTGCTGGCTCATGGCCGGGAAGGCCGGATAACCCGCTTCGCTCTCGATGTTGTATCCGGAGGGGATGGAAACGAATACGTACCCCATCTTCTTCTCCGAGGGCAGGTAATAGACGCCGTCCTTGTCGGTCTTGGTGACGATGACTCCGTCGGACACCACCACGTCTGCAACCGCCTTTTTCCCGCAGTAGACGCGGCCCTTGACGGTCATGCCCGCCTGATCGGGAATCGCGGGGAAGTGCGCCTTGTAAATGGTCATCGGCCCCAGCACCTGCTGCTTGTTGTAACGCTTCAGGATAAGCTCGTACGAGCGCAGGTCGATCGTCTTGGGAACGGTTATTATGACGTAATCCTCGGCCACCTCGCTGATCTCGGCCTGAAAGTATTTGGTCTCCTCTTCAGGGTCTTCCGACGTGGAGCGGAACAGGAATACGTCGTATTTGTCGAATCCGGTTCCCATGATCTTGATGGGGTCCTCCGGGATGAAGATCTCCTCCGCATCGGGCATCACGAGATCTTCGATGAAGACGGCGGGGATAATTTCCTCCTGTTCGGGCGTCGGTTTGGTCCATGTCGGATCTTCCGAACAGCTGATTCCGATGCACAACAGCAGAAATGCGGCTGCGAACAGATACGGTAATCTGAATTTTATCAATCGTTTCATTTTTCTCATTGTTTAGATTTTTGTCTAATCCTGCCGAATCGCTCCGGGAGGGGAGCGGCCCGGCAAGATTATCCTGCGTTACACCGGATTAATTGACTTTTTTCTTCAGGCTCGTATAGATCATGCGGTTCGTACCCGTCGCGCTGTTGGCGGCCTTGCCGTCCACGCGCTCGTCCGAATTGACGCGGAACCGCAGCCAGAGCGAAGACTGGTTCTTGCAACCGTCGGGCAGTTTGAAGGCGAAGTTCTTGGGACCGGGTATTACCTCCCAGTTTCCGGCCTTGTAGTCGGTTACGAAGGTCCACGGACCGGCCTCGGCCGCAGCCCACTCGATCGAGAAGGGACCGGGGCCCGACTGCGAGCTGGTGGTGCAGAAGCATACGTAAAGGTCATCCGAAATGCCTGCCGTCGAAGTCTCGAAGTACCATGCCTTCTGGGTCGGCGTATAGGTGTCGTTCGACTGGGCGCCCCAACCGCCGCAGTTGGCGGAATAGTATCCCTTCTCGGTGCCGTTGACCGACGCATCGACGCGGACATAGGCGGCGCCGCTGTAAAGGCGGAAGGTGGTGCTCTGCGCGATGACGGCCTTGGGGGCGAAGTTCACGAACAGCTGTCCCGTGCCGACTTTGGGAACGAGTATCTCCTTGTCGGGAAGCGTTTCGGGCCAGTAGAATTCGGTGACGGGCACGTAACGCCGGGCTTCGGTCAGTTTGTCGCGGTCGTTGATGTTGCGCATGCGGATCGCCCATTCGTTTTCGACCTTGATCAGAATACCCGTTATATCTAGCATCGGATCGTCCGTCAGCAGTTCGTAATGCTTGAACATGGCGCCCGTCTCGACGCTGGTGCCGCCGTAGACGTAGTGGCTGATCGTGTTGCCGTCGCGGTCCAGAAGCAGCTGGGCGAGGTCGGTAGGACGTCCGCCGCCGTAAATGGAGCCTTCGTTGGCGTTGTAGTAGGTTCCGTGCGGGAATACGAACTGGAGATTTCTGATCGTTACCAGCGTACCGAGCATTTCGTCCGTCAGGCCCTGCGTGCTTTCCATCACCTTCGGTTCGATCGGAGCGCCGCCCGTGGTGATGACGTCGCGGATGCGTTCGGTCGAAATGGTGATGTAGGGCTGTCCGTCGTCGTCGATCACCGACTGCGTATTCATGAGCGGTATGGTCACCAGCGAATTGAGCTGGAGCGAGTGCGAGCCTTCCTGAACGCGGAACTGAATGGCGCGTCCGCTGGCGTCCTGAACGAAGAACGCGGCGGGATTCGGGCAGTTGCCGGATACGCGGTCGCTGATCACGGTACCCTGTATCTTGACGTTCTCACGAACGGTTCCCTGCAGGCCGCCCAGCTTCTCGTACACCTCGGCAATGGTCTTGAGTTCGGCGTTTTCGCCGATATCCAGCGGAATGCTCTGATAGACGATCAGCTCTACCGTCGCCATACGCTCGGTGGTGGCGTTGAATTCGATACGTCCCGTGCGGGGCACCGTTCCCGCATATTTGGGTACGGAGAACTTGATTTCGTTGTCGCTGATCTCGTCGATCGTGATCCAGCCCTCGCCGGAGTCGCCGACCTTGGCCGTCCACTCCACGTTGCAGGTGACGCCTACCGAATATTTCTCCTCGCCGTTGCTGTTGATGACCACCTTGGGAGGCGTCGTGGTCACTCCGAGTTTGAGCGCCGGATCGACGTCCCGCTGCGAAATCGTGATTTCCTGAATGATGTTGTCGTGCTCGTGCTTGCCAACGACGCGGAAGCGGGCCTCCCGCAGTACGGGGTCCTTGGCCGGCTGTTTGGATACCTTCACGGCGAAAACGCCGTCGTCGGAACCCTCCTTGGGCCAGATATTGACCCACGTCTGGGAGGTGTCCGCCATTTCGACCTTCCAGTCGATATTGGAATACACGGTGAAACTGTGCGTCTCTCCCGCTGCGTTGTACAGGAAAGCGTCTTCCGACAGCGTGATATGGGGATCCTGGACAACGTCGGTCTCGTCGTCCTTGCAGGCGACGAATGCCGTTGCCGCCATCGCGCAGAGAGCGAGCGCCTTCAGGCCGGGCCATCTTCCGGAGATGAATTGTTTTATTTTCATATGAATTGTTTTTTCGTTATTTACGGGTTAAATTCAAAACTCGACCGGGATGCTGCGTTGCCTTTCCGGTTGCGATTCGTTTTACGGACACTCTTACCATTTGATGTCCGCATCCCATTTGTGGCCGGTGTAACCGAGGTTGTTGTCCTCCTCCGGATTTTCCAGCTTGACGGCCTTGCGGCTCCACCACACCGGCGTTTTCATGTTGTCTTCGCCCATTTTTGCCAGCTGCGTCGCATAGTTCTTGTTGGACGAACGCAGCACCAGCGGGTAGGGGAAACGGGTCGGATGCACGCCGTCGTTGCGGATGGCTTCGCCCATCACCAGCAGGGGATAACCCGTCCGGCGGTACTCGTGCCAAGACTCGTAGCCCACCGTGAACAGCGAAACGTATTTCTGGGTGATGATGATTTCGGTCGTAGCGTCGTAAGCCACGGCTCCGTTCTGCAGGAAGGTTTCGACGGCCGATTCTGAGATGTCGGGAATCCACTGCTTGAGCGACGCCGTGACCGCAGCATAGTAGGTCTCCGACGCTTCGCCGTCCATCATTCCGCGCTGAATGGCCTCGGCCTTGATGAACAGCACCTCCGAATAGGTCATGAACGTGTACGGGGAGGTGTACTGCCTGAAAGTCGTATTGTTGCTGTTGGACGCGCCGTCGGCCGACTGTTTGGAGATGACCGAAGCCGGGGCGCCGCTCGTGATTCCCACGTAACCGCCCGCGTTGGCTCCGGAGCTTACGCGGTTGCAGTAAACCGAGATGCGGGGGTCGCTTGAGTCCACCATGATGTTGATGAAACGTTCGCCCATCGCGCTGTCGTCGGTGGCGTTGTCGCCGAAATCATTGACGAACGGACGCGTGCCGCTGTATTTCAGCGTGGCGTTGTCGTCGTTGCTCTCGAATATGGGGTACTGCGAGGGGTTCTCGAATACGGTCTTGATGCGTTCCGCCGAATTCATGTCCCTGCGGTTGCTCACGCGCATCAGCAGGCGCAGATAGAGCGAGTTGGTGAACTTCCGCCATTTGGTCACGTCGCCGTTGTAGAGCAGGTCGCGCTTGGCGTCTATGGTCGAGGTCTTCGTGTAAAGCGTGTTGGCCCGTTCGAGGTCCATCAGCAGCGAGTCGTAGATGACTTTCTGATCGTCGAATTTCGGCTGCATGATGTTTTCGTCGATGCCTTTGAACGCCTCCTTGAAGGGCATGTCGCCGAACAGGTCGGTCATGTTCGAAAGGTAGAGCGCCTTCATGGTCAGGGCTATGGCCTGCGCGTTGGTATTCTCCTCCTTCTCCGCGAGCTTATACATCTCTATGGCATTGACGGCCCAGCGTCCGCAGAAGTTCCACGCGCCCTTGAATTCGCTGTCGGTGAGCACGAAGCGGTGCAGCTGATTCAGCGTGCTGGTCTCCACCGTATACTGCATGAACTCGTTGTTGTGGCGCCACGTGCGGTATTTCATGCTTCCGGCGCCCTCGAAAATCAGGTCTTCGAGCATCTGGGAGGAGTTGGCCTTGCCGACCTCCGCCCGGTTGGGGTCCTTGTTGTAATCGTCGAAATTGCTCGTACAGCCGCACAATCCCAAGATTATCACTCCCCCGGTCAATATATATGAATTGATTCGTTTCATCGTCTTATTAGAATTGAAGTTTAAGATTAACGCCATACGTGCGTGTCATCGGGAACGCCGCGGTTTCGAAACCCTTGGTGATTTCCGAACCGTTCATCGTCGCGATCTCCGGGTCGAACTGCGGCCAGTTGGTCCAGCAGAAGAGGTTCGTGGCGAAGAAGGCGATCGAAGCGCCCTGCAGCACCTTGGTCTTGGCCGCGATCTTCTTGGGAAGCGAATATTCGAGACGTATGTCCTTCATCTTCAGGAACGACGTGCTGAAGGTGTTGTTCACCACGTTGTCGCGGTTGAACACGCGCAGGTTGTAGTAGCTCTCGATGCTGGCCGTCACGGTCTTGTTGATCGAGTAGGTGCCGTCGGCGTTCTGGTTCACGCCCTTGTGGATCAGACCGTCATAACGGCCGGGGAGCGTCGCCTTTATCTTACCCTGATAGCCCAGCATGGCGTTGGTGAAGGAGTAGGCCTGCCCGCCCCATTGCGCCGAGAACGAGAAGCTCAGGCGGAAATTCTTGTAGGAGATCGAGTTCATCCAGCCCGCCTTCCAGTCGGCCTGCGTGTTGCCGAGGTTCTCGAATTCCGAAGCCAGTACGGGATAACCGTCCGAATCGACGATGTCCCAGCCCGATACGTCGATCGTCGATCCGTCGTCGGCCGTGACGTAGGAACCCTTGGGGGCCTTCTCGTAGCCCGAACCGTACAGGTCGCCCAGCGATCCGCCCGGAACGGCGCGGATTTCGCCGCGGGGACCGGTTGCGATGGTCCAAGAATCCAGATTCGGGGCCAGCTCCACGACCTTGTTGCGGTTGCGCGACCACGTGAAGTTCATGTCCCAGCGGATGTTCTTGTTCCTCACGGGCTGTATGCGGGCCGATACCTCCCAGCCGCGGTTGTTGATTTCGCCCGCGTTCACGATCGTATTGTAGACGCCGGTGGTGATGTCTACGGGCACCGAAATGATCTGGTTCGTGGTGGTCGCGTTGTAGAACGCCACGTCGAACGTCAGACGGCTGTCGAAGAAGCGGCCCTCGACGCCGAACTCCCAGCTCTCGACGTTTTCGGGTTTGAGGTTGTAGTTCGCCTTGTTGGTCGGCATGTTGAAGCCGCCGGTGAAGGAGGAGTTGTTGTAGTAGTTGAGCAGCTGATAGGGCGACGTGTCGTTACCCACGTTGGCCCACGAAGCCCGCACCTTGAGGAAATTGACCATCGGGGTGTCGATGTGCAGCAGGTCGCTGAGAATGACGCTGCCGCTGACCGAAGGATAGAAATAGGAGTTGTTGCCCGGAGCCAGCGTACTCGACCAGTCGTTGCGGCCGGTGACGTCGAGGAATATCATGTTGCGCCAGCTGGCCGATATGAGTCCGTAGAAGCTGTTGATCGACTTCTGACGGCGTATGGAAGTCACTTTGGGACGGTCCACCGAGTTGCTCAGGCGGTAGTCGCGGTCCACGACCAGACTTTCGGCCAGCGAGGTGTTCGAACGGTAGGACTGCATCATGTTGTTGCCGCCGAACGATGCGCTCAGGTCGAAGTCGTTCAGTTTCTTGGTATAGCGCAGCAGGAAGTCGTTGTTCATCTCGTAGTCGAACACGGTCTGCTCCTTGTACATACCGTTGATGTAGGTCTTGGCGCCCTTGGGTTTCTGCTGGGTGCGGAAATCGTTGTTGAGGTCCATGCCGCATCGCAGGATCAGCGAAAGCTCTTCGGTGAAGTTGATCGTCGCTGCCAGATTGCCGAACACGCGGTCGCGGTCGAGTTTGTTGAGCTGTTCGTAAGCCGTGTAGTAGGGGTTGTTGCCGTTGGCCGATACGTGCTGGGTGCTTTTGCTCAGGTCACCGCCTTCGCGCACCCATTTCTTGTAGTCCGCCTTGAACCACTGGGCGTCCACGTTGGGCGTATTCCACAGCAGCGGATACATGATCGACGAGCCGCCGTAACCGGTCATCGGCAGGTTGTCGCTGTCCTTGCGGTAGTAGTTCACCTTGGCGTCCAGCTTGATGTACTTGTTGATCTGCTGCGAGAGCGATATCGAGAAGGTCTGCTGTTTGTAACCGGTGTTGGGAACGATCCAGTCGTTGCGCACGTCGGTTACCGAAACCCGGACCGAGGTGCCTTTGCCGTTGTTGCCGCTGACCGAGATGTTGTTGTTCCACGTTACGCCGGTGTCGAAGAATCCCGCGAAGAAGTTGCGCGGACGCCACTCCATCATCGTATAGGTGCCGTCGTCGTTCAGCGAAGGCCACTCGTAGGTCAGATGGCCGTCGAACTTGTCGCCGAAGGCATAGGACGACCAGTTGCGCGACACGCCGTCTACGCTGTAGAACGAATAGGGGTTGCCGCCGAAGCGTCCTGCGCCGTATTCGTACTGGAAATCGGGCCAGAATCCGGCTTTCTCGAACGAAACCGACGAGCTGAACGTAACGCCTATGCCTTTGGTGGTGCGACCCGACTTGGTCGTGATGATGATGGCGCCGTTTGCGGCGCGCGATCCGTACAATGCCGTTGCGGCGGGACCTTTCAGTACGGATACGTTCTCGATGTCTTCGGGGTTGATGTCGCCCGCGGCGTTACCGAAGTCTACGGCGCCGTCGGTCGAGTTGTATGCGCTTTCCGACGTGCTGGAAGTGGTGCTGCTGGTGATGGGCACTCCGTCGACCACGAACAGGGCCGTGCCGCCGTTCATGTTGATGGAGGTTTCGCCGCGGAGAGTCACGCGCATCGATCCTCCGGGACCCGTCGACGCCTGATCGAAGTTCAGACCGGCGACCTTGCCTGACAGAGCATTCATCCAGTTGCTCGATACCGTGCTGGTGAGTACGTCGTTGTCCACCTTCGTAACGGCATAACCGAGCGCTTTTTCGTCTCGCTTGATACCGAGTGCGGTTACGACGACGCCTTCGATTTCCTGACTGTCGGCCTCCAGCGTGACGTCTATCCGCGTTTTAGGGCCTATTAGTATCTTCTGGGTCTTATAACCCAGCGAAGAAAAAACGAGGGTCTGAGTTTCCCCCCCCCTTATTTTGTACTTGCCGTTGATGTCCGTGATAACACCTGTCGGTGTTCCCTCGATCGTTACGGCGCAGCCTACCGCCGGGGTAGTGCCGTCCGAATCGTAGACGGTTCCTGTGATATCCGCTTTCTTCTGGGCGTAGAGCATCGTCGATGCCAGCACCAGAAACAGGGATAACAAAAACCTCTTAACGTAGAATTTAAAATTCATAAGCATTTGTTTTTGGTTAAATGTTTAAGTTGTTTGAATGTTGTCGGTTAAATAAATATAGGTATGGTCGCCAATGGCTCTGTATGGTGCGGGAAGCGCCGGAAGCGATCAGCGGATTCGAGATTCGATTCGGTTTTTTCCGGCAGGGAATGCTGCCGGTGCGGTCCGAAACCGCGTTGCCTGCGGTTGTCGCAGGGGCGTGGAACCGGCATTTTGCTGCGGGTACAGGTGCCGTCGCATCGGCGGCGGCCATTGCTGTTGTTCTTATTCCGGCAGGTTCCGGAATCCGGTTTGGCGGCAGTTTCGATTTCATGGTCAGTTGTTTAGGCGGCGGTCCATATCAGCGTTCATTTTCCGCTCCCGAAGCGACTTGTTAATTTCAATATGAAAATAATACCTTTCGTTTCAAAACAAAAATACGAATTAGTTTTTACTGTGCAAAATATTTCGTATTTTTTTTAGTTTACAAAACGAAAAATATCCTGTTACGGAGGTTTCGTGTAATAAGGGCGTTGTTCCGGGCGGAAAAACGGCTGCTTTTTTATTATTCACCTCGCTGGATTTCAAATATTTAATAAATATCGCCCCGTGATTGCCCGCCGCGGCCTTCCCGCCGGCTCCCTGCCGGTCCGAAGGAAACGGGACGAACGCAGGGACCGGACGGCGGTTTTTCCAAGGATCCGGTTTCACCGAACAGATCGAAAGTTGGTCTGCCGAACCGGGGCGGGGACGCTTTTGTCTAAAAGCTGGGCGGCGGATTCCGAACCGCAGCTATGAAGAATACGTTGCCGGGAGGGGACGAAAAAAGCCGGAAGCAGGGCTTCCGGCCGGGAAGGGCTGTCTGCTTTTGGCTGTTTATTTCGAAAGCACTTCCTGCATGTCGCCCGCATGCAGTTTCTTGTTTATTCGGTGGCATTTGACATATACCGAATTGAGGTTGTTCAATTCGAATATGACACATAGCTCCCGTGGTGAAAATCCCTCTTTATGAAGCATGTACAGCAATTGATCGTTGCTGTTCACTTTCATTCTGGCGGAGAAAAGACGGTCGCATCGGTTGTCGATCACATGATAAGCCAGCAGTTTTTTGATCGACATCTCTTTTTGCAGGGGTTTTTGCAGCAGTTCCGGCTGGTGGGAATAGGTATATACGGTATCGATCAGGATACGGATATAGTTCAGTCTGGCTTTTGCCTGCCCTGAAACATAGTGTATATGGTTTCGCAGGCGTCGGTATATTATGAGGACAATGAATATGTCCATGACGAGAATCGTTATGATGAATTCCATATGGAGGAGGATTAATAGTTAATTCATGAGATCTGGCGGAGTCGGGTCTTCGTTAAGGCGAGTGATTCTTTATGAGCATGCTGCAATCCCTTTTTTATATTAAGTTATTGCAGAACTCCCGGATTCGGATAACCAGCCTGATATGCATGTCGTTAGCAGTCAAATCGTTGGATTTTTGAAAGCCAAAGATAAGATTTTTAATGAATATCAATGTTGATAATCAGTGCTGTACGATTAAAATGTAATGTTGTTTTTTGTACAATATTTTATCGTAAGTTTCCGATTCCTTGCATTTTTTTCGTAAATACGGGCCTCGAAATCGGGAACCGGATCATTCCCGTTGAACCGCTGCAACCTCATGCCTTTTCGTGGCGGAACCGCCGGCCGCTGCCGCTGATTTCGGCGGCGCAGCCTGCATGTCGAATGTAGGTCCGGGACAATATGACAAGGGCCGCCCCGCAGTGGGGCAGCCCTTGGTTTTTATCAGATGATTCCGTCTATTTTTCCGCCACGAAGAACAGATCGAAACTCTCGTCCGTCACGGGGCCGATCCGGTAGTCGTCCATGCGGATCGAGGTCGTGAGATCGGTGTTGGACTTCAGGAGTCTGCGGCGGTTTATGCGGTTGAGAACGTCGTAGGGGAATTGCAGCAGACAGCGGGGGAGCCGGTGCTGCAGGTCGAGGATGTCGAAGCGCGTGATGCGCTCCACGCTGCGGCGGTTCTGTTCGTAATATTCCATGACCCGCGCGTTGCCCGAAACGCCGAGCGCCTCGACCGACGAAAATTCGCTGCCGAGCAGGCTGCGCAGCTCCACGGCGGTGTATTCCCGGATGTGCCACGGGTTGCGCGTGAGCGACATCGGGGCGTTCGGGGTCGTCACGATGAACTTTCCGCCCGGACGCAGCACGCGCTTCACTTCGCGCACCAGTTCGAGGTCCCGTTTTATGTGTTCGATCACCTGAAACGAGATCACGAAGTCGAAACAGTCGTTTGCGAAGGGCAGCGGCGGAACTGTCGCCTGCCGGAATTCGACGTTCGGGAGCTGCGTCGGTTCGGGCGCGGGGGCCAGTTTGTCGATGGTGACGAAACTCCGGGCGCGGGGCGCCACGACCTCGATGCCGTAACCGGCCCCCGTGCCTATCTCCAGCACGTCGCCGCTGATGCGCTGCGCCGCGGCATGGTAGGCCAGCAGCGAACGCTGGAACACGAAATTGTCGGAAGCTTCCCGCGAAACCCGTTCCGCGGTCGTTATCTTGGCCATTACTCGTTGATCTTTATTCCCTGTTCGTCCACCGTGACGGCGCCGCGTTTGAGCAGCATGCCCAGCGAACGTTTGAAAATCTTCTTGCTCGTCTGTGTCAGCCGGTTCACCTCTTCCGGGGCGCTGTCGTCGTTCAGCGGCAGGAAGCCGCCGTTGTCGCGGACCAGCTGCAGCAAAACCTCCGCCGAGTCCTTCACCTGCGCGAAACCCTCCTGCTGGAGGCTGACGTCGATGCGGTTGTCCTCGGTGAGCTTGCGGACGTAACCCTTCGTCCGGTCTCCGACCGCTATGGGGCGGAACAGCTGGTTGCGGTAGAGCATGCCCCAGTGCCGGTTGTTTATGATCACGCGGTAGCCGATCGGACTCTCCGACGCCACGAGCAGATCGACTTCCTGACGGGGCGCCACCGTGATGATGTCGTTGTTGATGAAGCTCTTGAGCTTGCAGGTCGCCACGCAGCGGCCCGTGACGCTGTCTTCGTAGAGGTAGACGATGTAGCTCCGTCCGGCGATGATGCCGCCCTGCTGGTTGCGGTTCGGAAGGAAGAGGTCCTTGCCGTACAGCCCCCAGTCGAGGAACGCCCCGTGGGCCGTCTTGTCCACGACGCGGAGATAACCCGCCTCGCCGACGCGCAGCAGCGGCGTTTCGGTCGTCGCCACCAGCCGGTCTTCGGAGTCGTGGTAGAGGAAGACCTCCTTTTCGTCGCCCGGCTTGTCTGTAAGGGATATGTAACGGTTGGGCAGCAGAACCTCGTTCTGCTCCTCGTCCGCAAGGTATAATCCGTAATCCGAGATGCGGCTTACGGTGAGTTTCTGGATGCGTCCTGCTCTGAGCATATTGTCGTTTGTCGGAATTGACCGACTGCAAAAGTACGTTTAATTTCGCGGCTATGCAACTTTCCGCGCGGGAATAGATCGGACCCGCCGCTTCGAATGAATCCGATTTTCCGCCGAGGCTTTGGCTATTGCGGAAAAAAGCGTACCTTTCGGACACTAACCGAAAACTCCCGACCATGAAGCTGCGCCTATTTTCCGCACTCCTGCTCGCAGGATTGCTCACGGCGGCCGCGGCCTTTGCCCGGCAGCCCGTCGATGAACTGTACGACAAGGCCGAATACCGTATCGCGATGCGCGACAGCGTGAAACTCTATACCGCGGTCTATACGCCCAAAACGGATGCCAAAGCCCCCATCCTTATTTTCCGTACCCCCTACGGCTGCGCCCCCTACGGTCCCGGCGAGTTTCCCCGCGGCTTCGGGAGCGGCTATATGCGCAGTTATATCGACCGCGGCTATATCGTCGTCATGCAGGATGTGCGGGGCCGCTTTATGAGCGAGGGCGAATTCGTCCATGTCCGCCCTGCGGGATACGGCGAGACGGACGAGACGACGGACAGCTACGACACGGTCGAGTGGCTTGTGAAGCATGTGCCGCACAACAACGGCAGGGTGGGTTTCGCCGGCAGTTCCTATCCGGGCTTCTACGCCATGATGGGCGGTCTCTGCACCCATCCTGCGGTGAAGGCCGTTTCGCCGCAGGCTCCCGTCACCGACTGGTTCATGGGCGACGACGTCCGCCACAACGGCGTGCTGATGCTCACCGACTCCTACCGTTTCCTGAGCGGCATGAACACCCCTCCGGGCCATACTCCGACCGAAAAGATGCCCCCGATGTCGAAGCGGACCCGCCCCGACGAGTGGACGTTCTTCCGGGAACATGCGACGCTGGCCGAACTTACGGAACTTCAGCGACCCAATCCTTTCTGGGAAGAGCTTGCCGAACACTCCTCCTACGACGCATGGTGGCAGGCGCGCGACCTGCGCAGGGCCTGCTACAACGTACAGCCGGCCGTGCTGGTCGTCGGAGGGACGTTCGACGCCGAGGATTGCTTCGGGGCGTGGAACCTCTACCGGGCCATGGTCCGGCAAAGCCCCGCAACGCCGTGCCATCTGGTCGTGGGACCTTGGGCGCACGGAGCATGGCGCAACGGCAGCGGAAAACTCGGAGCGTTCGATTTCGGGCGCGAGGCGGCGTGGGAATACTATATGGAGCATTTCGAACTTCCTTTCTTCGACCATTACCTCAAGGGCGAGGGCGCCGCGGACCCGCTTCCCGCCGCCGCGGTTTTCTCGTCGGGCGACAACCGCTGGCATGCTTTCGACCGCTGGACGCCGCGCGAAGCGCGTAAGCTCACCTTCTACCTCTCCGACGGCGGACGTCTCGAAACCCGCCGCCCGACGGCCAAAAGCTCCGCCTCCGCCTATACGTCCGATCCGGCCGATCCCGTGCCCTATATCGAATCCTTCGGCGAACGCCGCCCCAAAGAGTATATGCTCGCCGACCAGCGCTTCGTGTCGGACCGTTCCGACGTGCTGACCTTCGTCACCGAGCCGCTCGACGGGGATATGACCCTCGCGGGACCCGTCGATGTCGAGCTGGAGGTGATCCTTTCGACCACCGACGCCGATTTTGTCGTCAGGCTGATCGACGTTTTTCCCGACGACGATCCGCAGTCCGGCTGCCGGATGCTCGTGCGCGGCGACGTGATGCGGGGGCGTTTCCGCGACGGGTTCTCGCGTCCCAAAGCCTTTACGCCGGGCGTTCCGGCCCGCGTGCCGTTCCGCATGACCGACATCGCGCATACGTTCCGCGCCGGACACCGGGTGATGATTCAGGTGCAGAGCACATGGTTCCCGCTCGCGGAGCGCAGCCCCCAGCAGTTCGTCGATGTCTGGACGTGCGGCGCTTCGGATTTCGTGCCCTGCAAAGTCTCGGTGCTGCACCAGCGGAGCAACGCTTCGTCCGTTACCGTGTGGCGGCTCGGAGAAAGCTGACCCGGTTCGCCGCTCTGTTCCGGCTTACGCCGCGCCGCGTCGGTATGCGCGGATCGCATGAAATTTGCGGGATGTCCATAGGATGTCCCGCTTTTTTCTTGCAAAAAGTGCAAACTGTAAGAAAATTTCATATATTTGTTACAAAAGAGAAGTTTCCTATGAAAATACGCGTAGCTATCTGTCAGGTCGATATGGAGTGGGAAAACACCGCCCGGAACCTGAAACGTCTGGAGCCGATCGTGGCCGCCGCCGATGCCGATGTTGTCGTGCTGCCCGAAATGTTCGCCACGGGATTCAAACTGCGTCCGTCCTGCGTCGCCGAACCGGCCGACGGGCTGGTCGTCACGACCATGCGCCGCTGGGCCGCGCAGTACGGCAGGGCCGTCGTGGGCAGTGTCGTCGTCGCCGAGCAGGAGCGGTTCCGCAACCGGATGTTCTTCGTCAAACCTTCGGGCGAGACGGCGTGGTACGACAAACGCCATCTGTTCCGCCCCGGCGGCGAAGCGCGCGACTATACGCCCGGCGACCGGCGCGTGATCGTCGAATACATGGGCTTCCGCTTCCTGCTGCTGGTTTGCTACGACCTGCGCTTTCCGGTGTGGAGCCGCAATAGGGGCGACTATGACGCCATTTTGTGCAGCGCCTCGTGGGCCGACGACCGGCGCGAGGTGTGGCGCACGCTGCTCCGCGCCCGCGCCATCGAGAACCAGTGCTATCTGGCGGGCGTGAACCGTGTAGGTACGGATCCCGACGCAAGCTATGCGGGCGATTCGGCGCTGATCGACTTCGCCGGCCGTACGCTGGCCGACGCCGGCGACCGCGAACGGACGCTGACCGCCGAATTCGACTCCGAAGCTCAGGCGGCCTTCAAGGAGAAATTCCCCGCATGGATGGATGCCGACGACTTCGAACTGAAGTGCTGAGGCTCTGACGGCTTTCCGGTCCCAGCTCCGTCCTGCCTGTCCGCGGCTCCGCTGTCTTTCGGAACCCCGGCTTGTGCTTTTCCCGTCTCCCGTCTCCGCAGTCCGTCGGAGGCTTGATCCTGCGTTTTTTTCTTTAGATGCCCGATCCGGTTTTTCTTCAGAGGCGCGTCGCTGTCTCTAAGGAGTTCCGGCTTGGATTCTCGCAGTTCTCGGCGTCCGTGCCTGCTCTTCCTCGGCGTCCGTGCCTGCTCTTCCTCGGCGTCCGTGCCTGCTCTTCCTCGGCGTCCGTGCCTGCTCTTCCTCGGCGTCCGTGCCTGCTCTTCCTCGGCGTCCGGGCCTGCTTTCCCTCGGCGTCCGGGCCTGCTTTCCCTCGGCGTCCGGGCCTGTTCTTCCTCGGCGTCCGGGCCTGCTTTTTCTCGGAGTTCCGGGCTGCTGTCTCTTCGGAATTCCGCTTTGCTTTTCTTCGTATTCCGGCTCTGTCTTTCCGGCAGTTGCGCCGCATCTTGTCCCGGCCGAATTTTCTTCTGTTCGTTTTGTTTTGCGCCGCATATGTCGTATCTTTGTACGATATTCCCGCCGGAAAAATCCGCTCCGCTCAATAAACGGAGCTTCCGGTGCGTTTAATTACGATGATGAAAGAAGATACGATCAAAATACTGGGCGCACGGGTCCACAACCTCAAGAATGTCGATCTGGAGATTCCGCGCCGCAAACTGGTTGTCATAACGGGCCTTTCGGGTTCGGGCAAATCGTCGCTCGCGTTCGACACGATCTACGCCGAGGGGCAGCGTCGCTACATGGAGACGCTCTCGACCTATGCGCGTCAGTTCGTGGGGACGATGGAGCGTCCCGACGTGGACAAGATCACGGGTCTCAGCCCCGTGGTGGCCATCGAACAGAAGACGACCAACAAGAATCCCCGTTCGACCGTCGGCACGGTTACCGAGATCAACGACTTCCTGCGTCTGCTCTATGCGCGCGCGTCGCGCGCCTATTCGCCCGTCACGGGCGAGGAGATGGTGCATTACACCGACGAGCAGATCGCCGAGCTGATCATGACGGGCTTTGCCGGGCGTAAAATCGCCCTGATGGCTCCCATCGTGAAGGGCCGCAAGGGCCACTACCGCGAACTGTTCGAGTCGCTGGCCAAGAAAGGATATATCTATGCGCGCATCGACGGCGAGATCCGCGAGATTTCGGCCGGTATGCGTCTCGACCGCTATAAAATCCATACGATCGATCTGGTCGTGGACCGGCTCGTCGTGGCCGAGGACGCCCGCGACCGCGTGATGACTTCGCTCAGGGAGTCTATGCGGCAGGGCAAGGGCACGATGGCCGTTTACGATTACGGCACCGAGCAGCAGCGTTTCTATTCGCGCCATCTGATGTGCCCCTCGACGGGCGTGGCTTTCGAGGACCCCGCGCCGCATACCTTTTCGTTCAACTCGCCGCAGGGCGCCTGTCCCCATTGCAACGGTTTGGGCGAGGAGGCGGTGTTCGACGTCGGGAAGATCATTCCCGACATGAAGCTTTCGCTGCGCGAAGGGGCCGTCGAACCGCTGGGCAAGTTCCGCAACAACATGCTTTTCGCCATCCTCGAAATGCTGGGCCGCCGTTATGACTTCACGCTCGACGACCCCGTCGGCACGCTGCCCGAAGCAGGTCTGAACGCTGTTCTCTACGGCGATTCCGAGCCGCTGACGATCAACCTCTCGGAGTTCAGTTCGTCGGGCGGCAACCACCTCGTTTCGTGGGAGGGCGTTGCCGAATACATCGGCCGCACCGAGGACGACGACTCCAAACACGGCCAGAAGTGGCGCGAGCAGTTCCTCGTCTACCGCAAATGCTCGGTCTGCGGCGGCACGCGCCTGAAAAAGGAGGCCCTGCAGTTCCGTATCGGCGGCCTGAGTATCGCCGACGTTTCGGCCATGTCGATTTCCGAATTTTCGGAGTGGGCCGCCCGTATCGGGGAGCATATGACCGACAAGGAGTGGAAGATCGCGCAGGAGGTCGTCAAGGAGATCCGCGAACGCCTGCGCTTCCTGATGGACGTGGGGCTGGGCTACCTGTCGCTCTCGCGTTCGTCGCGCTCGCTGTCGGGCGGTGAGAGTCAGCGTATCCGGCTGGCTACGCAGATCGGCTCCAAACTGGTCAATGTGCTCTATATTCTCGACGAACCGTCGATCGGCCTGCATCAGCGCGACAACCGCAAACTGATCCGCAGTCTCGAAGAGTTGCGCGACGCGGGCAACTCGGTGATCGTCGTCGAACACGACGAAGACATGATGCGCGCCGCCGATTTCATCGTCGATGTCGGGCCCCGCGCGGGCCGCAAGGGCGGCAATATCATTGCGGCCGGAACGTTCGATGACATTCTCAAGTCCGACTCCATCACGGCCGATTACCTGACGGGCCGCCGCCGCATCGAAATTCCCGAAACGCTCCGCAAGGGGACGGGCCAGAGCATCGTGATCCGCGGAGCCAAGGGCAACAACCTCAAAAACGTGACCGCCGAATTCCCGCTGGGCAAGTTCGTCTGCGTCACGGGCGTCAGCGGTTCGGGCAAATCGACGCTCGTCAACGAGACCCTGCGGCCGATCCTCTCGAAGGAGCTTTACCGCTCTTTCGCCCAGCCGCTGGAGTATGACAGCGTCGAGGGCATCGAACATGTCGACAAACTGGTCGTCGTCGATCAGTCGCCCATCGGCCGTACGCCGCGCAGCAATCCGGCGACCTATTCCAATGTCTTTTCCGACATCCGCAAACTCTTCGAAATGACGCCCGACGCCCAGATCCGGGGCTTCAAGGCGGGCCGCTTCTCGTTCAACGTCAAGGGCGGCCGCTGCGAGGAGTGCCGCGGCGCGGGCGTGCAGACCATCGAGATGAACTTCCTGCCCGACGTTTACGTGCGCTGCAAGACGTGCGGCGGACACCGTTACAACCGCGAGACGCTCGAAGTCAAATACAAGGGCAAGAATATCGACGACGTGCTGAACATGACGGTCAATATGGCCGTGGAGTTTTTCGAAAACATTCCCAACATCTACCAGAAACTCCGCGCCATTCAGGAAGTGGGACTGGGCTATCTGACCCTCGGCCAGCCCTGCACCACGCTGTCGGGCGGCGAGAGCCAGCGCATCAAGCTGGCGAGCGAACTTTCGAAGCGCGACACGGGCCGCACGCTCTATATCCTCGACGAGCCTACGACGGGACTCCATTTCGAAGATATCCGCCTGCTGCTGGAGGTGCTGAACAAACTCGTGGAGCGCGGCAACACCGTCATCGTCATCGAGCACAACCTCGACGTCATCAAGGTCGCCGACCATATCATCGACATCGGACCCGAAGGCGGAGCCGCGGGCGGCGAGATCGTCGCCGCCGGTACGCCGCATGAGGTAGCCCGCTGCAAACGCAGCTACACGGGCGAATTCCTGAAAAAACTGGGACTTTAGTCACTACGCTAAGCAGTTAGGCACCGATTTTGCACTTCATAGCCGTACAAATCTTTTATGTGCTATGAAAAAAACAGTTATTATCGTCGTGGGCCTGCTGCTCTGCGTAGTCGGCGCTACCGTGATCGGACAGAAAAAGAATCTGTCGCCCAAAGAAGAGCGCCGCGAGGTGCGTGAGAAAAGACGTGCGGACCGTATCGCCAGTTTTGAGAAAACGATGGATTCGGTCATCCTTTCGCGCAATTTCCAGTTCAACCCCCAGACCATGCAGCGCCAGCCGGCCGGCCCCATGCGTCAGATCATGAATCCGGCCTTCAACGTCGGAGTATGGGACGGTACGGTGGACATCTGCCTGCCTTACATCAAAGGCTACGTGCCGCCTTACTACGTCATGATACTCAACTATACGGTTCCCAACGTGCAGGGATATACGACCGAGCAGACCCACGAAGGCTGGATGGTGACCTTCTCGACTTCGCTCTTCTCGGCTTCGACCTATACCTTCACCTTCGAGATCTTCACCCGTACGGGCGGCGCCAACCTGACGATCACCAATCCGTGGTACAACCCCGTGGAGTACTCCGGAAGCATTTCTCAGCTCTATTAGTATGAAATCCGGGTTGCAAAGCCGGACGGGGTTCCGCACCCCGTCGCCGGAGGGCAGGGCAGTGCGCCGCGCCGCCGTGCCGGCAAGTCCGGAACGTTTCCGGCGGCATCCTGCGGAAGACCGCACGCCGGACGCTGTGCCGGAACCGCAGGAATGCAGTCCGCAGTCAGAACCCCCCGCTTCGGCGGGGGCTTTTGTCCTGCGGCGGTTGAAAACAGGCCGGGCGCTCCTCTGCGCGGCGGCTCTTTTCTGGCTGATGCCGGTCGCCGCCCAGTCTCCGCAAGCGGCTGCACCGTCTCCGCAAGCGGCCACCCAATCTCCGCAAGCTTCATCCTCTCCGCAGGTTCCGTCCTCCCCGCAGTTTTCGCTGGGCACTTCGGCCGTGGACAGCGTGCCGCAGACGACCGTGGTTCCCGTCCAGCAGCAGCCCGTGCAGCTCGTCGAGCACACGACGGTCTATGAAGACCCAGCCCGCGGCATGACTCGCCCCGAACGCCGGGCCTACCGGGCTAGACTCTATGCGCAGAAGATCGACTCGCTGGTGCAGTCGCGCGACTACATGTTCTTTCCGAACAGCATGCAGGAGATTCCCGGCGGCCTTATCCGCAGCATCTATGCCGACTACTTCTTTTTCGGCATGTTCGTCGATCACGTCGAAATCCACCTGCCTACCGAACGGGGCGTTACGCAATACGTCGAAATGCTCAATTTCGACTCGATGTCGATCCGCAGTTATCAGGCCGCGCGCTTGCAGTGGGGGTGGTGCATCTCGTTCGATGTCGCCGACGGCAATAGGGTCTATCACGCCGAATTTGCCGTTTCGACGGCTACCGGCGAGACGGTGCTGACGCTGCTGACGCCCGACGTTACGATGCGTTACGTCGGCTGGCTGTGGAACAAGCGGATGGGCGATCCGAAGTTCCGGCGGATAGACTGACGCCGGCGGAAAATCCCGGAACAGGCGGAGCGGCCCCGAAAAGCCGCTCCGTTTTTTTATTCGCCAAGCCGTTTTGGCTCAGCTTTTGTAGATCAATGCCACGGCCGAGACGGAAACTCCCTCCTCGCGCCCTTCGAAACCGAGATGCTCTGTGGTCGTAGCTTTGACCGACACCCGGTCATCGCCTACGCCCATTGCACCGGCCATTGCGGCGCGCATCGCGTCGATATGGGGCCGGAGCTTGGGCCGCTGCATCCGGATCGTACAATCGACATTCCCGATTTCGTATCCCCGTTCGCGCAGCAGCGCCGCAACCCTGCGGAGCAGAATTTTCGAATCTATTCCCGCGAAGTCGTCCGACGTGTCGGGGAAGTGCAGCCCGATGTCGCCCAGCGCCGCGGCGCCCAGCAGCGCGTCGCATACGGCGTGTATCGCCACGTCGCCGTCCGAATGCGCGACGCATCCTTTCGTGTGGGGAATCTCGATTCCGCCCAGTATCAGCCGCAGGCCGTCCGCCAGCGCATGCACGTCGTATCCGTGTCCTATCCTGAAATCGGTCATATGGTCTCCGTTTTTTTGCGTAAAGATAATCGAACCGGCATGTAAAAGCAAATTTATTTGCCCGCCGCGTTTCCGCTGCAAAAAACAGGACCTGAGATACCGAAAATTGCGCTGTTTTTAATATCTTTGTAAAAAATACCCTCGCTCTGCGGAGCCGGATTCGCAGAACGTTCCGGAAATCCGGCGGGGGATGAAGAACGGACTTTAATTTATCATAGGATATGTCAGCAATTACCAATCTGGAACCCCGCATCGTCTGGGAGCAGTTCGACGCCATCACACGGGTTCCGCGCCCCTCGAAGAAGGAGGGCAGGATCATCGAATTTCTGGTCGATTTCGCCCGGAAGCACAATCTCGAATACAAGAAGGACGCCATCGGCAACGTGGTGATGCGCAAGCCCGCCACGCCGGGCTTCGAGAACCGTCCGACGGTTATCCTCCAGTCGCATATGGACATGGTCTGCGAGAAGAACTCCGACGTGGAGTTCGATTTCGACCGGGACCCGATCCGCACGCGCATCGACGGCGGGTGGGTCAGGGCCGAAGGCACGACGCTCGGCGCCGACTGCGGTATCGGCATGGCCGCCGCGCTGGCTGTCCTGATCGACCCCGCCGTGGAGCACGGCCCCGTCGAAGCGCTCTTTACGGTCGACGAGGAGACGGGCCTGACCGGAGCCTTCGAGCTGGGCGAAGATATGCTTACGGGCAAATACCTCGTCAACCTCGATTCGGAGGACGAGGGCGAGATCTTCATCGGCTGCGCCGGCGGCATCGACACGGTCGCCACGTTCCGCTATACGATGGAGGAGGCTCCGAAAAACTACGCCTTCTTCCGGGTTGATGTCTCGGACCTGCAGGGCGGACATTCGGGCGACGACATCGACAAGGGCCGCGTCAATTCCAACAAGACCGTCGCACGTCTGTTGTGGGACGGCATGCAGAGCTACGAGCTGAAGCTGAGCTGGTTCGACGGCGGCAACCTGCGCAATGCGATTCCCCGCGAGGCCTATGCGATCTTCGGCGTTCCGGTCCGGTTCAAGGATGAGTTCATCAAACGCTACAAACTTTTCGCCGCCGATCTCGAAGCCGAGTTCCGTCTGCGCGAACCCAACTTCAAGATCACGCTCAACGAAATGCCGCAGGTCGATCGGGTGCTCGACGCCCGGACGCAGTTCGGACTGGTCTATTCGCTGGTGGGCGTGCCCAACGGCGTGATCGCCATGTCGTTCGCCGTGCCGGGGCTGGTCGAGACCTCCACCAATCTCGCTTCGGTCAAATTCGTGGGGGACGACCGCATCGTCGTCACCTCGTCCCAGCGGTCGTCCGTCGAGAGCGCCAAGACCTATGTAATGCAGATGGTCGAATCGGTATTTGCGCTGGCCGGGGCCGATGTCGCTCACTCCGACGGCTATCCGGGCTGGACGCCCGACCCGCAGTCGGCCCTGCTCGCAAAGACGGTCGATGCCTACAAACGGCTGTTCGGCGCCGATCCCAAGGTCCGTGCGATCCATGCCGGACTGGAGTGCGGCCTGTTCCTCGAAAAATACCCCGAACTGGAAATGGTTTCGTTCGGCCCGACCCTGCGCGGCGTACACTCGCCCGACGAACGGCTCGAAATCGCCACGGTTCCCAAATTCTGGGACCTGCTGCTCGAAGTGCTTAAAACCGTCTGATTCCGACGATTATGTTATTCGAACCGGGAGACCCTTTGAAAAGGTCTCCCGGTTTTGTGTCATTCGGTCGCCAGCGGGTATACGTATCCTTTGAAATTAACAATATTTTGTCCGGAATGTCCTCTATTGATATTAACAAAGCATTGATTCGTATTTTTATATAATATAATTATTAGTTCTCTGTCCTGCCATTTCTCAGCACCTTTAATTAGCATATGAAATTGTATGTCGCCGTTCTTTTTGGCTGAACCTTTCGTTATTTCGGCATTATCGCTTTCCGTATTCCGGTTCGAGGGAATCTGGGATGGAAAATCCTGTGACATCCGGATAACGGCGTGACTGCCTTGCATGGATACATAGCTGTTCGTGGAATTGACCGGGGCCTTGTCCGACGGAAAATGGAACTCGTCGATTTTAATGATAAAATTCCGCTCTTCCAGTGCTTTCAAAGCCTGCGTATAAAGTACCTCTTCCGCTGTGCTTTTACCGGGGGTATTCCCGCTCTTTTGTGCCGCACAGCCTGCCAGTGCCATAATCAGTATAATTATAGACAGCGGTTTTAATATGGTTTTCATAGTTGGAATGGTTTAATCGGTATAAACTGCCCAACATAATTGATTGAGCAGCTCATGTGGTATTATCTGCATGTCGCAAACGCTTTCACGGCGGCTTCGCTGGCATCAAGTATCCCCGAACCTTTAAATCCCGTTAAGTTTCGCCCTTCGTTGAGTAGAAATCTTGTGTATTCTCTTTCTACGGTTGTCGAATTGTGGTATTTAGGATAGAGAATCCGCACGGTCCGATACCATGCGTATTCGACTGCTTCCGCATAGCCCGGTGTCAGTCTGTATTGCGAGGAATTTCTAAGTTCGTTGTAATACTTCATGGCACAGGGGGTCTCGTACCACGGCTCCGGTGCGAATTTCGGAAATTTTCCATTAGGTAATTCGATTCGGTTATAATCAAATCCCGCACCACCACCTCCTCCCGTGTCGAATCCTACGGTGTTCTTAATGTAATCGGCAAATGTGAGAATCAAAATACCGTGACTATCGCTGTATTCTTCTTTACATCCGGGTCTGCCACAATGACTTTGCCAACCCGCATTTAGATCGAATCCGCATTTGGAATCTGGACAGGTCCAATGGAATGCACTGGATCTTGTTGCGACCACGTCATCCGGAACTGTCCGATCGACGGTCAGATCGTCATTACTGCAATTGCTCGAAAGCAATCCGCTACCTGCAACCATAAAGGCTGTAAAGAAGTTTTTTTCTGAATTCTGAAAGTTTTTTCATAGGAAATAAGTGTAAGTGGGTGGTGAATATTATACAAGCTATTCATTAACTTTATGAGCAATATAATAAAATAAATTGAAACAAACTAATAATAAATTGATTATTTTTTTATCGAACCGTCCTTTTCGGCGTCAAATACCATCAGTCTGAACATCGCTGCTGCAAACGCTTCGGTTTTTTATTGGTGAAGTGACAAAATTAGTTATATTTGTATTCCGAAAATTCGCTGTGCATGATCCCGAAATACGGTTGTCTGCTGGTCGGCCTGCTCACCGTATGCGGTGCCGCGGCCCAGCATCCCGATGACGAATATTACCCCTATGCCGCCCGGCAGGAGGAGCGTACGCCGCTTCTGCTGACCGACTCGACGCTGTTTTACCGCGCCGTGCAGACGACTCCTGACCTCTATGCCGAACATACCGCCTTCAACCTGCCTTATGTCTCCGTGAAACGCCGGGGCCTGAATTACCGCGACGAATCCGCCTCGGTCGGGGTTGTACGGCTTTCGTCTCGGTATTTCGGGGCGATGCGCCTGTTGGGGGCCGATGAAGTACGCTATGGAGGGCTTGCGGCGGCGGACGGCGTTACGGGCGGAGTCGGTGGTTTGCGCTTGTTCCGGTTTACGGCCGATTATCCGCAGGCGTCGCGCTATACCGCCGTCAGTTTTACGGACCGCAGCTATCTGGCCGGGGCGCGGCTGTCCGTCACCGAACCGCTCGGCTGCGGATGGAGCGGTACGGCGGCTCTCGACGCCCGTACGGGGCGCGACATGCACGTCGAAGGCGTCTTCACCAATGCGCTGACTGCGAGTCTGCGCGCCGCGAAGCGGTTCGGCGACGATCACAACCTGAGCCTGATGCTCATCGTTCCGCCCTCGGTCCGGGGTACGCGTCTCTCCTCGGCCGAAGAGGCGTTCCGGCTTACGGGCGACCGGCTCTATAACCCCGCATGGGGATTCCAGCACGGCAAGGTCCGCAATTCGCGCGTGCGGCGGGAGTTCGTGCCGCTGGCTGTCGTCTCCTACCGGATGCCGGTTTCGCAATCGACGTCGCTTGCCGCCGATTTCAGCGCGGAGTACGGCACGCGCAAATACAGTGCGCTGGGATGGTACGACGCCCGCACGCCGATGCCCGACAACTACCGCTACCTGCCCGGTTATACCGGTGACCGCGAGACCGAGCAGGCGTGGCGGGCCGGCGACGCGCGCTATACGCAGATCGACTGGGACGAACTGATCGCCCAGAACCGCATGGCGGCGGGCCATGCCGTCTATGCCCTCGAAGACCGCGCCGAGCGGCTCGGCGACCTGAACTTCAGCGCCCTGTTTACGACTGCGCTCGACGCCCGGCTGACACTGCGTTACGACTTGGTTCTCCGCCATGCGCGGTCGCGCAATTACAAGCAGATGCGCGACCTGCTGGGTGCGGAGTATATCACCGACATCGACCAGTATCTGGTGGACGACGATACCTACAGCAACCTTCTGCAGAACGACCTGCGGCGTCCCGACCGTACGATCCGCAAGGGCGGCAGGTTCGGCTACGATTATGCGCTGACGACGCGCCGGGCCGATGCGCGGCTGCATGCCGAATACCGCTCCGACCGCTTCCGCGCCGATCTCGTCCTTTCGCTGGGCGCCGCCGCAGTCTGCCGCCGCGGGTATTACGAGAAGGAGCTTTTCCCCGGCGCACAGTCGTACGGCCGTTCGCGCCGGGTGCGGTTTACGCCCTATACCCTCAAAGCGACCGCCGGCTGGGCCTTCTCGCCCCGCAGTTACCTCGAAGCGTCGGCCGCCGCCGAAGCCGTGCTGCCCGACGCCGCGGACCTTTTCTACCAGCCGCAGTACAACAACCGCGTCATCGACGATCCCTGTCCCGAACGCCGCTATGCCGCCGAAATCAATTACAGCCGTACGGGCGAAACGCTGACCCTGCGGTTTTCGGCTTATCTCTTGGCAATGTTCGACGGCGTCGAGACCCGTCGTTACTACGATGACATGGCGGGCGTATTCTGCGACATGGCTGCGACGCGGATCGGACGCATGGCCTGCGGCGTCGAAGCCGCCGCCGACATCCGGCTCTCTTACCGCTGGAGTCTGTCGCTCGCCGCATCTGCGGGGCGTTACAAATTCATCCGCAACCCGCGGATAACCGTGATCTCCGACGTCGATAATTCGGTCGTGGACGCCCGTGCCGTGAGCCACCTGAACGGTTGCACGCCCGGCGGCGCGCCGCAGCTGACGACCTGCGCCGAACTGGGTTACTTCGGTCCGAAAGGATGGGGATTCAAAACTTCGGCGGGATACGCCGGCGCGCGTTACGTCGAACCGTCGCTGCTGCGGCGCACCGAGCGGATCGCCCGTCAGGGCGGCACGACGCGGGAGATGTTCGACGCCTTCACCCGTCAGCAGCGGCTCGGCGACGCCTTTACCCTCGACGCGGCGCTTTTCAAAACCTTCTGGTTCGACCGTTCGCGGCTGACGGCGTCGCTGATCCTGCGCAATCTGCTGGGCGACGGCGACACCGTTTACAGCGCTTACGAGTCGCAGCGCGTGCGCCGCATCCGTTCGGGCGACACGCTCTGCTATGCTCCCCATGCGACGCGCCTTACCTATGCCTATCCCCGTTCGTTCTATCTTACAGTCTCTTACCGATTTTAGGACGTAAGTAAAAAAACGGCCGATTTTTTTTGGATTTCGACATGGAATTCGTAACTTAAAGGTCGAAAAACCATTAAAACTTCAAAATTCCATGATTATCGGTATTCCCAAAGAGATCAAGAACAACGAGAATCGCGTTGCTCTCACCCCCTCCGGCGCTCAGGAGCTGACCAAACGGGGTCACAAGGTTTATGTGCAGGCTTCGGCCGGTGTGAACAGCGGTTTTGCCGATGATGCCTATACGGCGGTAGGGGCGGAGATGCTTCCCACGATCGAAGACGTCTACGCCCGCGCCGAGATGATTATCAAGGTCAAGGAGCCGATCGCCCCTGAGTACCAGCTGATCCGCAAGGACCAGCTGGTCTTCACCTTCTTCCACTTCGCCAGCAGCGAACCTCTCACCCGCGCCATGATCGACAGCGGGGCGGTGTGCTGCGCCTACGAGACCGTCGAACGGGCCGACCGCTCTCTGCCGCTGCTGATCCCGATGTCCGAGGTCGCGGGCCGCATGGCCACGCAGGAGGGCCGCTACTTCCTTGAGAAACCTCGCGGCGGCAAGGGTATCCTGCTGGGCGGCGTTCCGGGCGTGAAACCCGCCAAGGTCTTCGTCATCGGCGCAGGCGTGGTCGGCACGGCCGCGGCGCGTACGGCCGCCGGAACGGGAGCCGACGTCACGATCTGCGATATTTCGCTGCAGCGTCTCACGTACCTTGCCGACGTGATGCCCAAGAACGTCAAAACCCTGATGTCTTCGGAATACAACATCCGCGAGGAGCTCAAGCGCGCCGATCTGGTCGTCGGCTCGGTGCTGATTCCGGGCGCCAAGGCTCCGAAGCTCGTCACGCGCGATATGCTGAAGGAGATGGAACCCGGCACGGTGATGGTCGACGTGGCCATCGACCAAGGCGGCTGCTTCGAGACGTCGCGGCCTACGACGCACGAGGACCCCGTCTATTATGTGGACGGCATCCTGCACTACTGTGTGGCCAATATTCCGGGTGCGGTGCCCTATACCTCGACGCTGGCGCTCACCAATGCGACGCTTCCCTACGCCATCCAGCTGGCCGACAAGGGTTGGCGGCGGGCTTGCCGGGAAAACCGCGAACTCGAACTGGGACTCAACATCGTGCAGGGCAAGGTGGTCTACAAGCCCGTCGCCGATGCGTGGGGACTCGACTACGAGCCGCTGACGCTGTAGTTTCCGCCGTGCGATTTCTGCAGCGTGATTTCTGCCGCGTGACTTCTGCCGCTGGATTTTCGCCGTGCACTTACTCCCTACAGCGGTCGCGCCGCATCCGGCCGTCCCGTATGCCGTCGGCAAGGCGCCGGTCCGCCCGGCGCACGGAGTTCACAGTTCCTGCGATCCGGCGTGGCGTGGCGCAGCGTCGTTCGTGCGGCGGGCCGATTCGGACGGCCGTGTGCAGTTTTATTCGTTCAAGGATACGGAGAAGCTCTGCTTCTCCGTTTTTTATGCGTATATTTGAACGATGATCCGCAAACTCCTGCTCATACTCCGTTTTTACTACTCGGCCATGTTTTTCTTCTGCGCGGCGGTGAGCGTGGCGCTTGCGTGGCTGGTCAAGGTGCACGGTCCGGAGATCATTCCGATGTGCATGCTCGGCAAGGCGGCGGTCTATCCGCTGTATCTCTATGTCTGGATCGTACAGCGTTACGGCGATGAATTCTTCTATTACCGCAATCTGGGCGTCCGGCGGCGCGAACTGCTGGGCGTAAGCTGCGCCGCGGACTTTGTCTTGTGTTACGTATTGTTGAAACTGACGGCCCTTTTCCTGTATGAACCCCTCTGAAAAACATACCCTCGAAATCGACTCGGTCGAATTGTCGTTCGGCGACCGGCGTATCCTTTCGGGCGTCTATCTGGCGGTCGAGACGGGCGGCGTCTCTGCCGTTCTGGGCCGCAACGGCTGCGGCAAGAGCTGTCTGATGAAGATTCTCTGCGGCTCCCTGCAGGCCGGTTTCCGGTCTATGCGCATCGACGGCGTGTGGCACGACCGCTTCCGGGCCGACGAAGTGCGTTACCTGCCGCAGCAGGGTTTCATTCCCGGCTGGCTGACGCTGGACCGGGTGCTGCGGGATTACGACATGACGCGCGGCGACCTGCTGAAATGGTTTCCGCTCTTCGAAAAACTGTTCGGAACCAAGATTTACGCGATGTCGGGCGGCGAACGGCGGATTCTGGAATGTTACCTGATCCTGCGCAGCCCCACGCGGTTCATACTGCTCGACGAGCCTTTTTCGCAGGTTGCGCCCCTGCATGTCTCCGCGCTTAAGCGACTGATCCTGCAGGAGCGGGCGTCCAAAGGCATTCTCCTGACCGACCATATGCACCGCCACGTCACCGACCTCGCCGACCGCCTTTACGTCATGGCCGACGGCCGGGCCTACCTCGCGCAGGGCGAAGAAGACCTCGTCAGATACGGTTATCTGACGCATTTATAGCGATTGTGCGGCCGGCCGATTTGTTTTTGCGCCCGGCTTGCACTATCTTTGCCGCAAACAAACTCCGGCTTAGACAGGCTGCGCTCCGGCATAGCCCAATGAATTTGGCTTTGCACCCGGCTTGCACTGTCTTTGCACCCCAATACGGCACATTATGGCAGGATCGAATTTTGTAGATTACGTAAAGATATTCGCCCGTTCGGGTCACGGCGGAGCCGGCTCGGCGCATTTCCGCCGCGAGAAATTCGTGGCTTTCGGCGGTCCCGACGGCGGCGACGGCGGCAAGGGCGGCAGTATCGTCCTGCAGGGCGACAGCCAGTACTGGACCCTGATCCACCTCAAATACCAGCGTCACCAGTTCGCCGAGGACGGCCAGTGCGGTTCGGGCGCCCGTTCGTCGGGCAAGGACGCCAAGGACATCGTGATTCCCGTGCCGCTGGGTACGGTTGCGAAACGGATCGTCACGCAGGAGGACGGCACGGAAACCGTCGAGACGGTGGGGGAGGTTACCGCCGACGGAGAACGGCTGGTGCTGCTGCATGGCGGCCGCGGAGGTCTCGGCAACTGGCATTTCAAAAGCGCCACCAACCAGACGCCGCGCTACGCCCAGCCGGGCGAAGAGGGCGACGAAGGGGCTTTCATTCTCGAACTGAAGGTGCTGGCCGACGTGGGACTGGTGGGCTTTCCCAATGCGGGCAAGAGTACGCTGCTCGCGGCTGTTTCCGCCGCCAAACCCAAGATCGCCAACTATGCCTTCACCACGCTCGAACCCAATCTGGGCATCGTGGAGGTTCGCGACCATAAATCGTTCGTCATGGCCGACATTCCCGGCATCATCGAGGGGGCGCACGAGGGCCGCGGACTCGGCACCCGCTTTCTGCGCCATATCGAGCGCAATTCGGTGCTGCTGTTCATGATTCCCGCCGACAGCGACGACGTTCGGCGCGATTACGAAGTCCTGCTGGGCGAACTGACGCAGTACAATCCCGAACTGCTCGACAAGGAGCGCCTGCTGGCCGTCACCAAGTGCGACATGCTGGACGAGGAGCTGATCGAGCAGATGAAACCCCACCTGCCCGAAGGCATTCCCTCGGTCTTTATTTCGTCGGTTTCGGGGCTGAATATTTCCCGGTTGAAGGATATGCTCTGGGAAGCCCTGCAGCGTTAGCGAATTCGACGCGCCGCTCCGAGACGCGGAGCGTGTATTTCCCGTTGAAATAGTCGATAATTCCATATACGGAACCCGTGCCCTGCGGTACGGGTTCCGTTGCGTATGCGCATGTCCCCAGCGTCCGGACCCGGAATGTCCGGCCTTGGGCGTCGGTCAGCGTCCGTTCGGAGGTCTGCGGTTCCGAGGTCTCCGGATCGGTGTCGCACCACGGCCCCGCTTCGGTGAACCGTACTCCTTCGAAACATACGTAGGTGTCTGTCTGCCGAGGGCCGATGGCGTCGAACGTACATACGGCCGGCCGCGGCCGGCGGTCCTTGTCCGGATTGCGGCGCAGATAGCGTTCTAGCTCTTCACGCGGAATCCGCCCTACGCCGTAATCGCCGTCGGGCGCGACTCCGAGCTGAATCTTGCCGCCGTAATCGCCCAGCGTAAGCCCGTTGCAGAAGATGGTGACGGCCGCTCCGACCGGGTAGTCGAAAGCGAGTCGGGTGCCGTCGATCAGGACCGAAATCCCGCCGCTGGCATCCTCGACGACGAGCGTCTTGTAAAATTCGCCGTAGAAATCGTTGCCCGTGACGACGCCTTCGAGCGTGATGTCCTCCGTTACGGCGACGCTGTTTGCGGTGCAGCGCGCCTTGAGGTCCGCAATGGTGTGCACGCCGCCGGGAGCGCCGCCCTCGAACGAGAGTTTCGACGTCCGGTCGCAGGCCGTCAGCAGCAGGAGCGCCAGCAGTTTAATACATGCAGTCGTTTTCATCGCGGATTTTGAGCAGGTAACGGCCTTTGCCGGCGTCGTCGTATTGCAGAATGCCCGTGAGCGAACAGCTCTTTCCGGCGGGGACCTCTTCGCCGGCGAACTCGGCGTAATTGCGGACATAGGTGTATATTTCGGCTCCTCCGGCGTCGGTGAAGCGTTTGTACCCCGCCCACGTGCCGGGCGTAAGGTCTTCGGGCGTGTAACTCAGACCGTCAATCCGCACCAGCGTCCCGCACCGCTTCGGCGTGAGTTCCGCAATCGTCAGCAGAGCGGGTGCGACCGGCTGCGGGGCTTCGCCGGTGCGACTCACGGCGGCGTCCAGCGCGGCTTTCGAGCCGAGGTAATCCGTTGCGAAGCCGCTTCCCGCGGCGGGTTTCCGTCCGACCTGCAATATGCCGCGGCTTTCGCCCAGCGCCAGCCCCTTCAGCCGCAGCGTAACGCGGCTTCCCGGTGGAAAGTCGTTGTGCAGATGGTCGATACCAGCCATTACCTCAAGTCCTGCTCCATCTTCCTCGACGCAGAATGTGCGGTAGAAGTTTTCCTCCGCATCGCTGGTGTTCACCCGACCCGACACCACCACGTCGGTCGCAATCACGAACGTCGTCCCGGCGTACAGTTGGCGCAATTGGGCGATGGTCGCCGTTGTTGGTTCCGGTTCCTCGCCGCCGCTCCGTTCCCCGAACCGGGAGTCGTAACACCCGGTCAGCAGCAGAAAGGCGCATAACAGCGGCAGGCGTCGCATAAGCTCCGTTATTCGATGCGTGAATCCTTCAGACCGAGGAAGTAGAGGATGCCGTCCAGTCCGATGGTCGAGATCGACTGCCGGGCGGTGGCCTTCACTTTGGGTTTGGCATGGAAAGCGATGCCCAGACCGGCGAGATTGAGCATCGGCAGGTCGTTGGCGCCGTCGCCGACAGCTACCGACTGGGCGATGTTGATCTCCTCGAACTGGCAGAGCAGGCGCAGCAGCTCGGCTTTGCGGCGGCCGTCCACCACCTCGCCCACGTAGCGGCCCGTGAGTTTGCCCTCCTCAATTTCCAGCTCGTTGGCATATACGTAGTCGAATCCGTATTTCTGGCGCAGGTAGTTGCCGAAGTAGGTGAAGCCGCCCGACAGAATGGCCGTCTTGTAACCCACGCGCTTGAGGATGGTCATCATGCGCTCCAGCCCTTCGGTGATGGGCAGGCTGCGGGCGATCTCCTCCATGACCGAGACGTCGAGACCCTTGAGCAGGGCCACGCGGCGCGAGAAACTCTCGCGGAAGTCGATTTCGCCGCGCATGGCGCTGGCCGTGATCGCCCGCACCTCCTCGCCGACTCCGGCGCGTTCGGCCAGTTCGTCGATCACCTCGGTCTCGATCAGCGTCGAATCCATGTCGAAGCAGATCAGGCGGCGGCTGCGGCGGTAGATGTCGTCCTTCTGGAACGAGACGTCGAGACCGATCTCCGAGAGATTCATGAATCCCTCCTGCATGGTGCTGCGCTCCTCGTCGGTGAGCGACCCGCGCACCGAAAGCTCGATGCATGATTTGGCCGCACGGTCATCCTCGCTGAGCGGGATGCGGCCTGTCAGACGCTTCATGGCGTCGATGTTGAGTCCGTGCTCGGCCACGACGCTGGTCACCTCGGCGATATGCCGAGCCGTGACGGTGCGCCCCAGCAGGGTTATGATGTATCGGTTTTTGCCCTGACGGCCCACCCAGTCCTCGTATTTCCGCTCCGAAATCGGCGTGAAGCGGATCATCACGCCCAGCTCCGAAGCCTTGAACAGCAGCTCTTTCATGATGTTTCCCGACTTGTCGGCCGTGGTCTTGAACAGGATGCCCAGCGTCAGCGACTGGTGGATATTGGCCTGACCGATGTCGAGGATGAAGGCGTCGTAGCGCGCGAGTATTTCGGTGAGCGAAGAGGTCATTCCCGGCTTGTCTTCGCCTGAGATGTTTATCTGGATAATTTCAACGTTGTTCTGCATCGTTTCCTGTTTCCTTTTGGTAAATTCGTAGACAAAGTTAGTAAACTTTCTTTTTTTGGTTATTTTTGCACGATAAACTTAAAAATCGGACTTTATGTGGTCTTTTCTCGTGCCGTTTTTTACGGAAACGCCCGAAGCGCCTTTGATCCTGCCCGACAGCGTGCAGAAAGCCAATCTCGCCGAAGCGGTGAATAAAATCATCCATCTGGACGTGGGCGACATGCTGCGCTCTCTGCTTTCCGAATCCGTCTGGATACTGGTGAAGATCCTGATCGCGCTGGCCATCTATTTTATCGGCCGCTGGATCGTGCGCCGCATCGTGCGGCTGCTCGACGCCGCATTCGAGCGCCGTCAGGTGGACACTTCGCTCCGCTCGTTCCTGCGCAATACCGTCAAGGTGGTCTTCACGCTCATCCTGCTGATGATCGTCGTGCAGACCCTCGGCGTCAACGTCACTTCGCTCATCGCCCTCTTCTCGGCCGCCACGCTGGCCATCGGTATGGCCTTGAGCGGCACGGCCCAGAACTTCGCGGGCGGCGTGATGATCCTGCTGATGAAACCTTACCGGGTCGGCGATTTCATTTCGGCGCAGGGCCAGTCGGGCACGGTGCGCGAGATCAAACTCTTCTCGACGGTCATCACCACCGGGGACAACCAGACCATTTATATTCCTAACAATTCCATTGCCACGGCGATCATCGACAATTATTCGACCTCCGAGACGCGCCGCGTGGACTGGACGATCGGCATTTCGTACGGCGACGACGTCGATGCGGCGCGGAGGGCGCTTCTCGACCTGCTGGCCGCCGACAGCCGTGTGCTGACCGACCCGGCTCCCGTGGTGTGGGTTGCGGCGCTCGCCGACAGCTCGGTGAACCTTTCGGTGCGCGCATGGGTGAAAAACGCCGATTACTGGGACGTGTTTTTCGAGAACAACGAAAAAATCTACAAACTGCTGCCGCTCAAGGGCATCAGCTTCCCCTTCCCGCAGATGGACGTACATGTGAAACAAAACTAAGTGAGGAGTATATGAAAAAATTATTGTTTGCCGCAGCCGCAGTCTGGCTGCTGGCCGCCTGCAACAAGGAGCTTGGTCCCGAATACGAGACGCCGCCCGTTTTCGACGAAGTGACTTTCACGACGGCGACGCAGCCGGACAAAATCACCGAACCGGTGAAGGTGGACGAGGTCGTGTGGGTGAATGCGACGGTATCCTGCCCGTACAAGGTCAAACAGGTGTGGCTTGCCTACTTCGTGGACGGCGACGAGTCCAATGTGGTGACGACTACGCCTTTCAATTACGACGCCACCACCGTTACGTTCAGGGAGCGGATTCCGGGACAGAAGGCCGGAGCGAAAGTGTCGTTTCAGGTGCTTACCCGTTCCGATTATGTCTTCATGTGGACCCAGACGTATACCTACAAGGTCGAGGGCGGCGAAGACGAAGAAAAGCCGAATCCCGACCTGCCGGACGAAAACTAATTTTTATCAGAGATATCGTTTATGGAATTAAAAGAAATTCTGGCCATTTCGGGCCAGCCCGGACTTTATAAATACGTGGCGCAGTCCACCAACGGCGTGATCGTCGAGTCGCTGCTCGACGGCAGGCGGATGAACGCCTCGGCGTCGTCGAAGGTCAGCTCCCTGACCGAGATTTCGATGTTCACCGAAGGCGAGGACATTGCGCTGGCGGACGTCTTTACCAAAATCTATGCGCATACGGGCGGCAAGGAGGCCATCAGCCCCAAGGAGGCGCCTGAGAAGCTGAAAGCCGCTTTCGCCGAGGTCCTTCCCGAATACGACCGCGACCGGGTGCACGTATCCGACATGAAGAAGTGCTTCGCGTGGTACAACATTCTGGTCAGGGCCGGTTTTACGGAGTTCAAACTCCCGTCCGAAGCCGAATAGAAAAAGTCCCGCTCCGAGAGCGGGACTTTTTCGTTGTCTCCGGTGTGATTCCGGCTTTTTTCATGCCGCCGAATTCGCGGTTTATATTATCTTTGTGCAATAGCGAAACAAACATTCAAGCAACTGACATTATGGAACGAAGGACGAAAGTGCTGGCATTGGTTGCCCACGACAACATGAAGCACGATCTGGCCGAATGGGTGGACTGGAACAGCAAAAAACTCGGCCGTCACCATCTGGTCTGCACGGGTACGACCGGCAAGATGGTCGAAAAGACGCTGCGCGACCACCGGGAAGAGTACGAGGGTGGCGAGGAGATCGAAGAGCTTCCCGATCTGAGGATCACGCTGCTCAAATCCGGTCCGCTGGGCGGCGACCAGCAGTTGGGTTCGCTGATCGCCGACGGCAAGATCGACGCCCTGATTTTCTTCTGGGACCCGATGTCGGCCCAGCCGCACGACGTGGACGTCAAGGCCCTGCTGCGTCTGGCCACGCTCTACAACGTGCCGACGGCCATCAACCGTTCGTCGGCCGATTTTCTGATCTCTTCGCCGCTTTTCGAGGACGACGGGTACGTACCCGTCGTCAAGGACTACAAAGCCTATGTCGAGCGCGTGCTGAAATAGGCTGGCGCGCCGTTTTACAGGTCGTGCGACAGCGGGGCGGGAACCGTCCCGCTTACGTCGAAGTCGCCCCAGCGCCGGGCGATCGAGTCGAGCGTGTCGAACAGTTCGGGGATGTCGAGCGACGTGACGAGCTTCAGGCGCGTCGGCTTGAAGTCGGGCAGTCCCTTGAAATAATTGGACAGATGACGGCGCATTTCGAGGATGCCCACGAATTCGCCCTTTACTTCGAGCGACTTGCGCAGATGCTCCTTGGCGATTTCGACCCGTTCGCACACCGACGGCTGCGGGAGCACTTCGCCCGTGGCCAGATAGTGCTTCACCTCGCGGAAGATCCACGGCCGCCCGTAGGTCGCCCGGCCGATCATCACGCCGTCCACGCCGTAGCGGTCGAACATCTCCGCGGCCTTCGGTCCCGAATCCACGTCGCCGTTGCCGATGATCGGGATATGTATCTGCGGGTTGTTCTTCACTTTGCCGATCAGCGTCCAGTCCGCTTCGCCGCGGTACATCTGGGCGCGTGTGCGGCCGTGAACGGTGAGCGCGGCGATGCCCACGTCCTGCAAGCGCAATGCGATCTCCTCGATGTTCTTCGACTCCTCGTCCCAGCCCAGCCGCGTTTTGACGGTCACGGGCTTGCGCACCGCCTGCACGATCCGGCGCGTCATCTCGACCATCAGCGGCACGTCGCGCATCATGCCCGATCCGGCGCCGCGCCCGGCGATTTTCTTCACCGGGCAGCCGAAGTTGATGTCTATGATGTCGGGACCGGCCGCTTCGGCCATGCGGGCCGCTTCGACCATCGGTTCGATCAGGTGGCCGTAAAGCTGGATGCCCACGGGACGCTCCGCTGCGTCGATTTCGAGTTTTTTGAGCGACTTGGCCGCGTCGCGGATCAGCCCGTCCGACGAAATGAATTCCGTATAGACCACGTCGGCCCCGAACCGCTTGCACATGTAGCGGAACGAAGGGTCGGTCACGTCTTCCATCGGCGCCAGCAGCAGGGGCTTTTCGCCGAGTTCTATATCAGCTATTTTCATGGGTTCTGGTTCGTTTTTTCCGATGTTTCGCAGGCGAGGATCTTGTCTATGCGGGCGCCGTCCATGTCGACGATCTCGAACGTGAAGGTGTTCCACCTCAGTTTTTCGCCCGTCTGCGGAATATGCCCCAGCTCGTCGAGGATCAGGCCGCTGAGGGTGTTGTAGAGGTTGTTCGGGTAGACGTCCTCCAGCCCGTAGCAGACCAGAAAATCGTAAAACGGGCACTGCCCGTCGATCAGGCAGCTGCCGTCCTCCCGGTGAACGATGTCCGGCTCCTCCCGCTCTTCGGGAATCGAGCCTACCAGCGCTTCGAAGATGTCGTGCAGGGTGACGATGCCCTGCGTCACGCCGAATTCGTCGCAGACGATGCCGTAGCCGACCTGCTCGCTGCGGAGTTGTTCCAGCGCGGTGTACACTTGGGTCTCCTCGTGGAAGAATTTTGCCGGACGCAGTATGGATGCGACGTCGAAATCCTCCTCGCCGATGTGCGTGAAGAGGTCCTTGAGGTATATCACGCCGGCCAGCCGGTCGAGGTTGCTGCGGGCGGCGGGGTAGAGCGTGTGGGGTTCCCTGCCGACCAGCTCGCGGATCTCTGCGGGCGTCATGGCGGGGTCTATCCATGCGATTTCGCTGCGGTGCGTCATGATCGAACCCACCTTGCGGTCGCCGAGCGAGAATACGCGGCCGACGATCTGCTGTTCGACGATCTGCACTTCTCCGTCTTCGGTCCCCTCCTGAATGATCGATTTGATCTCCTCCTCGGTGACCTTGCTCTCCGTATCCCGTATTCCGAGCAGGCGGGTGATAAGCTCGATGCTGCGCGAAAGCAGCCATACGAAGGGCGACGTCACCTTGGCGAGCACCTGCATCGGCCGTGCGACGAGTATGGCGACCCGTTCGGCGCTTTTCATGCCGATGCGTTTGGGCACCAGCTCGCCGAAGACGATCGTGAGGTAGGTTACGACGATGACGATAAGTATCTGGGCGACCGGAACGGCCGTGCGGAGCGGCATGCCCAGCGATGCGAGCATCGCGCCGAAGCGGCCGGCCAGCGCTTCGCCCGAATAGATACCCGTCAGGATGCCGATCAGGGTGATGCCTATCTGAATCGTGGAAAGGAATCTGTCCGGGTCCTGAGCCAGCTGGAGGGCTTTGGCGGCCGCCTTGTTGCCCTGCTTGGCGCGTGCCGTCAGGTTCGAGCGGCGCGCCGAGATCAGCGCGATTTCCGACATTGCGAAAAGCCCGTTGAGCAGGATCAGCAGGATAATGATGATGATTTCCATGAAAAGCGTGTAATGTAGCGGCAAAGATAAGCATTGTTTGGAATTTCGGGGGCGCCGCGGCCGCAATTTGTGAGAATTATGGCTTTGCGGGATTGGTTATTAGCCGAAAAACGCTAAATTTGCAGGCAAATCTTTTGTGTTATGAATATTGAAAACTTTATTTCGGATGCGGTCCGCCGTTCGGTGGAGGCGCTTTACGGTCCGCTCGACGGCGAACAACTGCAGATTCAGAAGACCCGCAGGGAGTTCGAGGGCGATTACACCCTCGTGACGTTTCCGTTGCTGCGACGAAGCCGCAAGTCGCCCGAAGCCACCGCGACCGAGATAGGCGAATATATGACGGCCAACGTGCCGGAAGTCAAGTCGTTCAACGTCATCAAGGGTTTCCTGAACCTGACCCTCGACTGCGCGTTCTGGGCCGCGCGTTTTGCGGAGATCGCCGCCGATGCGAACTTCGGGCAGGCTCCCGACACGGGACGTACGGTGATGATCGAATACTCGTCGCCCAACACCAACAAACCCCTGCATCTGGGCCATATCCGCAACAACCTGCTGGGTTACTCCGTGGCGCAGATACTCAGGGCCAACGGCCATAACGTCATCAAGGCCAATCTGGTGAACGACCGCGGCATCCATATCTGCAAGTCGATGCTGGCTTGGAAGCTTTACGGCAACGGCGAGACACCCGCTTCGTCGGGCATGAAGGGCGACCACCTCGTCGGCAAATACTACGTCGAGTTCGACAAGCATTACAAGGCCCAGATCAAGGAGCTGACGGCGCAGGGCCAAACCGAGGAGGAGGCCAAGAAAAACGCCCCTGTGATGCTCGAAGCGCAGGAGATGCTGCGCAAATGGGAGGCCAAGGACCCCGAAGTCTACTCGCTCTGGGAGACGATGAACGGCTGGGTGTACGAAGGTTTCGACGTGACTTACAAGGCGCTGGGCGTCGATTTCGACAAAATCTATTACGAGTCGCAGACCTACCTGCTGGGCAAGAGTCTCGTCGAGGAGGGACTCCGCAAGGGCGTGTTCTACCGCCGCGACGACAATTCGGTCTGGATCGACCTTACGGCCGACGGACTGGACGAGAAACTGCTCCTGCGCGGCGACGGCACCTCGGTCTACATGACGCAGGACCTCGGCACGGCTTACCGCCGCTTCGAGGAGAACAGGCTCGACGACATGATTTATGTCGTGGGCAACGAGCAGAACTACCATTTTCAGGTGTTGAAGCTCATCCTCAAGAAACTGGGCTATGCCGACTGGAGCGACCATATCACGCACCTTTCCTACGGCATGGTGGAGCTTCCCGAAGGCAAGATGAAGTCGCGCGAAGGCACGGTGGTCGATGCCGACGACCTGATCGCAGACATGGTATCCACGGCCCGCGAGATGTCGGACGAGCTGGGCAAGCTCGACGGCTGTACGGAAGAGGAGGCCGACGCCGTTTCCACGATGGTTGGATTGGGCGCGCTCAAGTATTTCATCCTGAAGGTGGACCCGAAAAAGACGATGCTTTTCGATCCGCGCGAGTCGATCGACTTCAACGGCAACACCGGCCCGTTCATCCAATATACCCATGCGCGTATCTGCTCGGTGCTGCGCAAGGCCGCCGAAGCCGGCATCGACTTCTCCGGTGCGGCGCAGGCGGATTACCTGCCCGAAGAGATCGCCCTCGTGAAATCGCTGACCGAATATCCGTCGGTCGTTGCCGCCGCAGGCGAGAACTTCGCGCCTTCGATCGTCGGCGCCTATGTGTACGAGCTGGCCAAGCAGTTCAACGGTTACTACCACGACCATTCGATTCTCAAGGAGGAGAACGACGAAACCCGCAGAATGCGTCTCCAGCTGGCTCAGCAGGTCGCCCGCGTCATCCGCAGCGGCATGAAACTGCTCGGCATCGACGTTCCGGAACGGATGTAATTCTCCGGCGCGGATGCAATTTGCCGCACCGTCCGGGCGGAATGCCTTTTTTTGTGCCGAGACCGGGACGAAGAGGGTGGGGCGTTGCCGCGGCAGAATCCGGCCGGGTTTCCGCCACTTTCGGACGCCGAGCCAGAGCGCGGCGTCTCCCGGATGAAAGGCAAAAGTCTGGGCCGTCTGTTTCTTCGGCTACGATAAAAAAGAGGAAGATCG